>JBFFWJ010000025.1:0-14553 GCA_041570315.1 Longimicrobiales bacterium
CGCGGAGGCGACGAGCACGAAGCTGCCGGGCTCGCCGGACTCGAGGTGGAACTGGCCCTGCCCGTCGGTGACGGCGGACGTGATCGAGTCTCCCTGCTCGGTCATCATGATGACCAGCCCGAGGGAGATGGGGCGGTCGCTGTCCACCTCCATCAGCGTCCCCTCGATGACCTGGGCGCCCGCAGGAGTGGCGAGCCCGGTTCCCAGCAGCGCCAAAAGCGCGGCGGCGACGGATGCGCGGATGCGAATCCGCTCGTTGATCATGGTCCTGCCTCCCACTCCACTGGAATCGACGCGCGACGGCCGCCGTCCGCCGATCCACTCGATACCGATCGCCCGCCTGGCGGTTCTGGCGGGGCATGCATAATACCGAAATACCAAGAAAGACCGAAATGGGTCGCCGGGCCCCGGGCTGGGCTATATTCTCGACCCGCCGGCGAACCTTCGATCAGGACCTGTTCATGCTCGGTACGCTCGTGCTGGCCGCGGTGGTCGCGCTGCCCTTCCAGGCCCAGGAGCTCGCGCCCGGGACGCGATACGATCCCTCGATTCCGTCGCTCCGGGAGGTCGTGGGCCACGACTTCCGCGAGGAGATCACGCCCCCGGACCAGGTCGTGCGCTACTTCGAGGCGCTCGCCGAGGCCGCGCCCGAGCGGACCCGGCTGATCCGGTACGCCGAGAGCTGGGAGGGACGGCCGCTGATCGCGTTGGTGGTCGGATCGGCCGCGCGCATGGCGGGTCTGCAGGCGGTCCAGGACGATCTCGCATCGCTCGCGGACCCGGACGGGCTCTCCGAGGCCGAGGCGGACGCGCTCGTCGCGCGGCTTCCGGTCGTCACCGCGCTCATGCACGGCGTCCACGGCAACGAGATCAGCTCGAGCGGCGCCGCGATGGCCGAGGCCTACCACCTTCTCGCGGCGCAGGGCGACCCCGCGGTCGACGTCATCCTCTCCGAGTCGCTCGTCCTGATCGACCCGGTCGAGAACCCGGACGGCCGGGCCCGGTTCGTCCAGCACAACCTGATGTCGCGCGCCCGCTGGCCGAACGAGGCCTCGTACTCGGCCGAGCACGACGAGCCGTGGCCGGGGGGCAGGGTCAACCACTACCTCTTCGACCTGAACCGCGACCTCTTCATCCAGAGCCAGCCCGAGTCGCGGGGCAAGGTCGACCTCTTCCTCGACTTCTGGCCGCACATCGTCGTGGACCTGCACGAGATGGGCGGGAACTCGACGTACTTCTTCCCGCCGACCGCGCCGCCGGAGAATCCATGGTACGGGGAGCGTCAGATCGCGCTCATGGACGTCTTCGGGCGGGCCAACGCGGCCGCCTTCGACCGGCGCGGGTTCGCGTACTTCAACCGGGACGTCTACGACCTCTTCTATCCGGGGTACGTCGACATGTGGCCGATGAACCACGGCGCCCTGGGGATGACGTACGAGCAGGCCTCGGCCCGGGCGCTGGTCCTGCGCAAGGACGACGGCGACCTCATGACGTACGGTGACGGCGTCCTGCACCACTTCACCGCCGCGATCACGACCGCCGAGACCGCCGCGCGCAACCGGGAGCGGATCCTGCGCGACTACCTCGCCTTCCGCCGCGAGGGGATCGAGATGGGCCGCTCGGGCCCGGCGGAGTACGTCCTGCACTCGGCTCACGATCCGGGAATGGCGGAGCGGCTGGCGCGCATGCTGATCGAGAACGGGATCGAGGTGCGCACGCCGAGCGGACCCGTGCGCGTGGACGGACGCACGCTCCCCGCCAGGGGGACCTTCATCGTGCCGATGGACCGGCCCACGCACCGCTTCGCGCGCAACCTCCTCGACCCGCACGTTCCGATGGACGACGCGTTCATCCAGCGTCAGATCGAGCGCAGGGCGCGCCGCGAGTCCGACGAGATCTACGACCTGACTGCGTGGAGCCAGTCCCTGCTGTGGGACGTCGAGGTGCTGGTGGCCGAGGACGCCACGGGGGCGGCCGGACCGCCGCTGGGCGAGGGCGCGATGCCGGCCGACGCCGCCCTTCCCGGGGCGCTGGTCGGCTATCTCCTGCCGTGGGGCACGAACGCAGCGGCCGCCGTGGTCGAGGCGCTCCGCGAGGGGATCCGCGTGCGCGCGGCCGGCGAGGGCTTCACGCTGGGCGGGCGCAGCTACGGCGTCGGGACCGCGATCGTGCGGGCGTCCGAGAACGACGCCGACCTCGCCGCGCGCCTGGGCGCGATCGCGGCGAGGCACGGCGCCGAGGTCGTGCCGATCGACGACTCCTACGTGGAGGCCGGAACCTCGCTCGGCGCCAACAGCGTGCGCGCGCTCCGCCCGCCGCGGGTCCTGCTCGTGTACGACGCCCCGGGCTCGACCTACTCCGTGGGCTGGGCGCGCTACGTCCTCGAGCGTCGCTACGCCCAGCCGACGGTCGCGGTGCGCGCTTCGGCGCTCGGGCAGGCGGACCTCTCGGACTTCGACGTCGTCGTCTTCCCGAGCGGCAACTACGCCGGCGAGGTCGGGGAGGGCCTTCTCGACGAGCTGCGGAGCTGGATGTCGGATGGGGGCACGATCGTCACGATCGCGAACTCGACGGCGTGGGCCACCCGGGCCGGGCTCCTCTCCACGACGGCCGAGCGTCGCGGCGGGCGCCCCGCGGGAGAGGATCCGCCCGGCGGGGACACGCCCGAGCAGCCCATCGAGTACCTGGAGCAGATCGTGCCCGACGACGAGGCGCCGGAGAACGTGCCCGGGGCGATCCTGAGGGTCGTGCTCGACACGGACCACTGGCTGGCGGCGGGAACGGACGGAGAGATCGGCGTGCTGGTGGAGGGCTCGCGGGTCTTCGGGCCCCTGACGCTCGACGACGGCACCAACGTCGGGCGCTATGGAGAGCTCGACGACCTGGTGCAGAGCGGCATCGTGTGGGAGGAAGCCCGGCCGCAGCTCGCCAGCAAGGCGTTCCTGATGCACGAGCCCCACGGGAGCGGGCAGCTCATCGCCTTCGCCGAGGACCCGAACTACCGGGCCTACGCCGAGGCGACGCAGCTCCTCTTCATCAATGCCGTCGTCCTCGGGCCGGGGCGGTGAGGCGGCCGGGAGGGTCGATCCGCGCGCGGGATCGGGACGCCGGCCCGTGATGGGCCCCGACGGCCCGGGAGCGGGCGTGCGCGGCGTGGCCCGAAGGGGCGCGCGCGTGCACGTCCGGCCGGTGACGGCGGACGACGCGGACGCCTGGCTGGCGCTGCGCGGCGCGCTCTGGCCGGGCTCCGCCGGGGATCACGCCGCCGAGATCGAGGCCTATTTCGCGGACCCGCCCGACACGTCGGCGTGTCTGGTGGCGGAGACGTCGGCGCACGGTATCGTCGGCTTCGCGGAGGTCGGTGTGCGCTCGCACGCGGAGGAGTGCAGGTCCTCGCCCGTGGGGTACCTGGAGGGCATCTACGTGAAGCCGGCGCACCGCACCGCCGGCGTAGGACGGGCGCTGGTCCTGGCGGGCGAGCGCTGGGCCCGCGGGGCGGGATGCACCGAGATGGCGAGCGACCGGGAGCTCGCGAACGAGGGCAGCGGGGCCTTCCACGAGGCGCTGGGGTTCGAGGAGTCCGGGCGGATCGTCTGCTACCGCAAGGCGATCCCGGGCGTGGCGTCGGCCCCGGGGGTGGGATCGAGATGAGCGAGCGGGAGGACAAGAAGCTCGAGAGCGTGGTGCTCGCGCGGTTCCAGTACCGTTACGAGGCCGAGTTCGCCGCCGGGTTCCTCGAGGCTGCGGGGATCCCGTACCGGGTCCAGATCGACGATGCGGCCATGGGGATGACGATCGCGACCCCGGCGACGATTTGGGTGCGCGGCATGGACCTCGTGGATGCGCGCGAGCTGCTCGAGACCGGGACGCCCCTCGACGAGCCCGAGCCCGCGTCGGACTCCGCGGCGGAGTGGCTGGGTGAGCCCGAAGACGAGACCGAAGGCGGGGGCGACCGGGGGGCGACCGAGGCCGGCATCGGCGACCGGGGTGCCGCGGGGCCGCGCGCCGAGCAGGGCGATGGGGAGGCGGGCCGGCGGCCCGGGCCGGGGGCGCCGAGCGGCCCGCCGCGACGCGCCTGCGAGGTCGTCGTCCGGCCGGAAGGCCGCGCGGCGCCCACCGACGCGACGCGCCTCACCGCGCTGGAGCGGATTCTCGCCCTCGCCCTGTGCGTCGCCGGGATCGGTGGCGCGACCGCCGTGAGCGGGGGCCCCGCCGGCCTGATGTGGGCGGGGGTGCTGGTGGCGCTCGCCCTGCCGATGGGTGTGGGCGCCGTGCTGGGGCGCACGATCTCCTGGGCGCGCGGGCTGCTTCGCGCGATCTCGGGCTCGGCGTGACGATGCCGGCATCACGGGGACGTCCGGGGGAGGGCAGCCACATGCGCGCGGTCACCTTCAACGTCACCGTGCCGGGCTACCTCGTCGGAAAGAGCCTGGGCCGGATCACCGAGGCGGCCCTGTTCGGGGGGCTGAGCGGGCTGAGGTACGGGGAGGTGCCGGAGCTCGGCCTGCCCGGCGACGAGTGGGTCAAGCTCGAGGTGCTCAGGGCGGGCATCTGCGGGTCCGATCTGGGGAACCTGACCTACAAGGCGAGCCCGGCGATGGAGCCGTTCGGGTCCTTCCCCGCCGTGCTGGGCCACGAGGTGCTGGCCCGGGTGATCGAGGTGGGTCCGCGGGTGCGGCGGGTCGAGCCCGGGCAGCGCGTCGCGGTCGACCCGGTCATCTCGTGCACGATGCGGGGCTTCACCGGGGCCTCCGCGTGCCGCTCCTGCGCGGCGGGCCTCAGCGCAACCTGCGCCCGCCAGGGCGAGGAGGGAGACACGGTCGTCGGAGGCAAGCCGCTGGGCCGGGGGATGACCGTCGGGTATCAGGCCGATCTTCCGGGAGGGTGGAGCGAGCGCATGATCGCCCACGAGTCGCAGCTCTACCCGATCGACGACGCGATGTCGGACCATACGGCGGTCCTGCTCGAGCCGTTGGCCGTGGGGATGCACGCGGCGCTCCGCTCCCGGCCCTTCGGCTCGGGACCGGCCCTGGTGATCGGGAGCGGGCCGATCGCGCTGGGGATGATCTGGGCGCTGCGCGCGGCGGGATATGCGGGCGAGCTCGTCGCCCAGATCAAGCGCGGCCACGAGGCCGAGATCGCCCGCAGCCTGGGGGCGAGCGACGTCGTCGCGCCCGGTGACGAGGCGCGGAGCGCGCTGATCGACACGGGGGCGCAGGCGTACATGCCGATCATCGGTGACGAGGTCTACAACGGGGGCGGCTTCCCGCTGATCTTCGACTGCGTCGGCAGTGAGCAGACCGTCAAGCAGGCGCTCCGGTACGCGGCCCCGCAGGGGCGCATCGTGATGCTCGGCTGCGCGGCGGAGATCCCGAAGCTCGACCTCACCTTCGTCTGGGCGCGTGAGCTGCAGCTCAAGGGGTACGTGTGCTACGGCGAGGAGGAGTGGCGGGGCTCGACCGCGCACACCTTCCAGATCACCCACGACATGCTGCTCGAGACCGGGGCGCCCGTCGAGGCGATGGTGCGCGACGTGTTTCCCCTGAGCCAGTACGGGAGCGCGCTGTCGGCGGCCCGCAACCGTCGGCGCACGGGCTCGATCAAGGTCGTCCTCGACCCGACGCTCGATTGAGCGGCCCGCGCGTCAGCGGCCCACGCGTCCTCGTGGTCGGTGGCGGCGTCATCGGCCTGAGCTGCGCCCTCTACCTCGCGCGCGGCGGGGCGCGGGTGCTGCTGCTCGAGCGAGACGAGCTGGGGGCCGGCGCCTCCTCGGGCAACGCGGGCACGGTGTCCGCCGGACATCCGCCCCTCAACCGTCCGGGGCGCGTGGCCCAGGGCCTGCGGCAGATGCTCGATCCGACTAGCCCGCTCTACGTGCGCCCGAGCTGGAATCCCGGCCTGTGGCGGGGGCTGCTCGGCTTCGCGCGCTACTGCACGGAAGAGCACGTCGAGGCCGCGATGCGCATCATGGCGCCCCTCGGCAAGGACGCGCTCGCGCTCTTCGACCGCCTCGTCGAGGAGGAGCGGATCGAGTGCGAGTACCGCGCCGAGGGATACTACGACGTGTGCTCGACCGCCGAGGGGCTCGAGACCGCGGTCGCCGAGGCGCGACTCATCGGGGCGCACGGCTACCACCCGGAGGTTCTCGACGCGGAGGAGCTCCGACGCCGGGAGCCCGCGCTCGGCCCCGACCTCGTCGGAGGGGTCTTCTACCCGGAGGCGGCGACGCTCGACCCGTCGCTCTTCCTCCAGCGCCTCGCCCGCGCCGCGCGCAGGCACGGGGTCGAGATCCGCGAGGGGGTGCGGGTCCGCTCGGTCGTGCTGGAGGGAGCGCGCGCGACCGGCGTGGCGCTGGCCTCGGGTGAGGTGGAGCGCGCGGACGCGGTCGTGCTGGCGGCCGGGCCGTTCAGCCTCGGTCTCGCGCGCCGGGCGGGCGTCAGGCTGCCGGTGCAGCCCGGCAAGGGGTACCACCGCGACATCGCGATCGGCCCCAACGGAGCGCCCCGACTGCGGATCGCCTGCGTGCTTCACGAGAGCTCGGTCTTCTGCACGCCCATGTACACGTTCGTGCGCTTCGCGGGGACGATGGAGTTCTCGGGGGAGAACCTGGTGCTGCGCAGACCCCGACTCGAGCAGCTCACCCGCTCCGGTCGCACCTGCTTTCCCGGGCTCGGCAGCGCCCGGCCGATCTCGGAGTGGTGCGGCCTCCGGCCCATGTCGGTCGACGGCCTGCCGATCGTCGGCCCGTTGGGCGGCATCGAGGCGCTCACGGTCGCGACCGGCCACGGGATGCTCGGCCTCACGCTCGGTCCCGTGACCGGCGAGATGGTCGCGAACCACGTGCTCGGAACGGACGAGCCCCGCATCGCGGCGCTCTCTCCGGCGAGGTTCGCCTAGGGGAAAAGCTCCGCGCTGAGCCTGGCGAGCCTGGCGGGCACCCCGGCGGCGCCTCGGAGCTCTCCGTGACGGCGCGGCATCGCAGTGGCCGGGGCGGCCGGGCCGCCGCCTCACAGGTCCAGCGGAATGACCTCCGGCCGGACCCTGCTCGACGGATTGGCTCCCTCGACGTCGACGCCCTCGAGCTTGAGGAGCGCCACCTTCGCCCGAAGGCCTCCCCCGAAGCCCGTCAGCCGACCGTCGCTCCCGATGACCCGGTGACAGGGAATCACGATCGGGATCGGGTTCGCGCCGACGGCCTGGCCGACCGCGCGGGCCTGGTCGGGCTTGCCGATGTCGGCGGCGATCTGCCCGTAGGAGACCACGTGCCCGCACTCGATCCCCAGGAGGCGCTCGTAGACCTCTCGCTGGAAGCCGGTCTGCGCTCCGGTCAGGTCGAGCGGCAGGTCGAAGAGCGTGCGCTCCTTGGCGAAGTACTCCCGGAGCTGCCCCACGGCCGTGGCGAGGACGCGCGGCCACGATTCGGGCGGGTCGGTGTTCCGCTCGCGCGGCAGCGCGCCGAACTCGATGCGGCGCACCCCGAGCGGGGAGGTCCAGACGGTGATCGGGCCGGCCCTCGTGTCGGCCAGGTGGGCGGAGTGGACCTCGGCCGGGCTCAGTGCGCTTCCCCCGCCCGCTCTCCTCCGATCGCCTTCTGGAGCGCGTCGAAGCCGAGAAGCGCGCACTTGATGCGGACCGGGAACTTGCTCACGCCCTGGAGAGCCCTCAGGTCGCCGAGCGACTTGTCCTTCGCCGCGCTCTCGTCCCCGTGCATCATCTCGGTGAAGCGCTTGGCCAGGGCGTCGGCGTCTTCGAGCGACCGGCCCTGCAGGAGCGTCGTCATCATGCTCACCGCCGCCTGGGAGATCGAGCAGCCCTGCCCGACGAATTTCGCGTCGGCGATGTGTCCGTCCTCGATGAGGAGCTGCAGGCGGATCTCGTCGCCACACACCGGGTTGGCCATGTGGATCTCGACGCTCTTCTCCTCCATCTCGGACTTGTTCCGCGGATTGCGGTAGTGCTCGAGAATGAGCTGCTGGTAGAGGGACGTGAGCTGGGGAGTTTCCATCGTATCCAAGGCTGTGGACAGGGGGACGAAGGTAACGGTTGACGGGCCTCCGGGCACGTCGGCCGAAGATCGCTCTCCGGCACGCTCGCACCGGAGCGCGTACGCCCGCCCGCCGGGCCGGGCACCTGCGCCTCGGATCCGGCTCGGGGCCCTTCGTCCGTGGCCCCGAGGGGACCTCAGGCGAAGATCGTGCTGACCAGCGTGAGGCCCTCGACCAGCCGGTCCACGTCCTCGGTCGTGTTGTAGAGGTAGAGCGAAGCGCGGGCCGTGGCCGAGACGCCGAAGTGTTGCATGACGAGCTGGGCGCAGTGATGGCCAGCCCGGACGGCCACGCCCTCCGCGTCCAGGATCGTCGAGATGTCGTGGGGGTGCGCGTCGCCGAGCGTGAACGAGAGCACGGCCGAGCGCTCGTCGAGCGACTTCGGCCCGAAGACGCGGATCTTGTCGATCTCGCCGATGCGCGCGAGCGCGTACTCCATCAGCCCCCGCTCGTGCTCGGCGATCGCATCCATGCCGACGTCCGCCAGGAAGTCGATCGCCGCCCCCATCCCGACCGCGCCGGCGATGTTCGGGGTGCCCGCCTCGAACTTGTGCGGCACCTCGGCCCAGGTGCTCTCCTCGCGGCCGACGGTGTGGATCATCTCCCCGCCCCCCTGGTACGGGGCCATCGACTCGAGCAGCTCCCTTCGCGCCCACAGGACGCCGATCCCGGTCGGCCCGCACATCTTGTGGCCGCTGAACGCGTAGCAGTCCGCGCCCAGCTCCTGGACGTCCACGGCCATGTGGACGGCCCCCTGCGCGCCGTCCACGACCACGAGCGCCCCGACCTCGTGGGCCGCGTCGGCGATCTCCCGGACCGGGTTCACGGTTCCGAGCGCGTTCGACACGTGCGAGATCGCCACCAGCTTGGTGCGGTCGCTCAGGAGAGAGCGCAGGTCGCCGAGCACGAGCCGGCCCTGGTCGTCGAGCTCGATGAAGCGGAGGCGGGCTCCCGTGCGCCGCGCCAGGAGCTGCCAGGGGACGAGGTTGGAGTGGTGCTCGAGGACGGAGAGCACGATCTCGTCACCCTCGCCCACGTTGTCGAGCCCCCAGGCCCACGCGACCAGGTTCAGCGCCTCGGTCGTTCCCCGGGTCCAGACCACCTCCGAGGCGTCGGCCGCCCCGATCCAGCCGGCGACCTTCGCCCGGGCCTCCTCGAAGGCGATCGTCGCGCGGCGCGAGAGCTCGTGGATGCCGCGATGCACGTTCGCGTTGTCGTGCTCGTAGTAGCTCCGGAGCGCCTCGATGACCGCGCGCGGCTTCTGCGACGTCGCCGCGTTGTCGAGGTAGACGAGCGGCTTGCCGTTGACGGTCTGGTCGAGAGCGGGAAAGGAGCGCCGAAGCGCCATCGGGTCCAGGCGGGCGACTCGGCCCGGCGCCGGTGTGCTCATCGTCTGGCTCTCGACCCTCCCCGGGTCTTCACCCCACGTCCACGTAGATCCCGCCGTCCCGGATCTCGACCGGAAAGGACTGGACGGGACGGATGGCCGGGAGCGACTTGCGCGCGCCCGTGCAGGCGTCGAAGCGCGCCCCGTGATAGATGCACACGACCTCCGAGCCGTCGAGCTCTCCGTCCGACAGCGGGAAGTTCTCGTGCGAGCACTGGTCGCGCAGCGCGCACACCGTCCCGTCCACGTTGGCGAGCACGATCTGCTCTCCTTCCGCCGAGGCCCCGAGGAGCCGGCCCGGGGCGCACGCGCCCTCGTCGGCCACCCGCACCCACCTAGCCATGCTGGGCGAGCTTCTCCTCGATCACGCGGGTGACCTTCGCGCCGACCCCGCCGAGCGGGAGCCTCGCGAGCACCTCGCTCAGGAAGCCGAGCACGACCAGCCGCTCGGCCTGCGTGCGATCGAGGCCGCGGCTCATGAGATAGAACTTGGCCTCGGCGTCGAGCTCGCCCACGGTGGCCCCGTGCGAGCACTTCACGTCGTCGGCCTCGATCTCGAGGTTGGGCAGGGAGTCGGCGCGCGCTCCCGGGGCGAGGAGCAGGTTCCGGTTGGTCTGGTAGGCGTCCGTCCGCTGCGCGCCGGGATGCACCCGGATGATGCCCCGGAAGACCGCCCGGCTGTGGCCGTCGAGCGCCCCCTTGTAGAGGAGGTCGCTGCCCGTGTTCGGCTCGATGTGGTCCTGGCTCGTGTTGAAGTCGAAGTGCTGCGTGCCGTCGCCGAAATACAGCCCCAGCATCTCCGAGTTGGCTCCCGGGCCGAGCAGCCGGGCGTTCAGGTCGACACGGTGCGCGGAGGCGCCCAGGCCGACGTTGAGCGTGTCGATCCTCGCATCGCGCTCCGTGAGCGTGCGCTGTGCGGAGTGGACGAAGGCCCCCCGACCCAGCCGCTGCACGTTCACGTACTGCACGAGGGCTCCGTCGCGCGCCACGATCTCCACCGCCGAGGACTTGAAGGACTGCCTGCCGAAGTCGTCGGACACGACCTCGTCCACGTACGACACCTGACTGTGCCGGTCGGCGACGAGGAGGACGCGGCTCAGATAGGCCGTGCCCGGCTCGCTCAGCCAGCGCGTCACGCGGATCGGGAGCTCGAGGTGCACCCCAGGCGGCACGTAGAGGAAGATGCCGTCGGTCCACAGCGCCAGGTTGAGCGCCTCCAGCTTGCCGTCCTCGGCGGGCACGATCGAGCCCAGGTGCCTCTGGACCAGCTCGGGGTGGAGCTCCAGCGCGTCGTGCAGCGAGTCGAGGATCACGCCGCGGGCCGCGAGCGCCTCTTCGATGTCGGTGTGGACCACGTGCCCATCGATCAGCACGATGTGGCCCGAGGCCTCCTCGTCCTCCTCCATCGTGGCGCGCAGCCGCTCGGGCCACTGCTCCGGATCGTCCGGAGCGGTGTGAGCGACGGACACCGCGAGCGCCTCGAGATCCACCTTCTTCGAGAGATCGGTGTAACGCCACTCCTCGAGCCGCGTCGTGGGCATCGGCGTGCGCTCGAAGACGTCCCAGGCGGCCGCGCGTTGCTGGCGCAGCCAGGTCGGCTCGCCCTCGGAGATCCGCTCGACGTTCCCCGCCGTCACCGCGGCCGGGAGCGTACCCACCGCCGTGACCTCACTCATCCGACGGACCCCTCCATCTCCAGCTCGATGAGGCGGTTCAGCTCCACGGCGTACTCGAGCGGCAGCTCCTTGGCGATCGGCTCGATGAAGCCGCGCACGATCATCGCCATCGCCTCGTCCTCGGCGATTCCCCGACTCGTGAGGTAGAAGAGCTGCTCCTCGCCGATCTTCGAGACCGAAGCCTCGTGGCCGACGTTCGCGTCGTTCTCCTCGATCTCGATGTACGGGTAGGTGTCCGTCCGCGAGGTGTCGTTGATGAGGAGCGCATCGCACTCGACGTTGGAGCGCGCGTGGTGCGCACCCGCGTATACCTTGCACAGGCCCCGGTACGTCGAGCGCCCGTGCCCCTTCGAGATCGACTTCGACACGATCGAGGAGGTCGTGTATGGGGCGACGTGGATCACCTTGCCGCCCGTGTCCTGGTGCTGTCCGTCCCCGGAGTAGGCGATCGAGAGGATCTCGCCGTGCGCGCCCTCACCCATGAGGTAGCAGGACGGATACTTCATCGTGAGCTTCGAGCCCAGGTTGCCGTCGAGCCACTCCATGTGGCCACCCGCGTCGACGAACGCTCGCTGGGTGACCAGGTTGTACATGTTGTTCGACCAGTTCTGGATGGTCGTGTAGCGGAAGCGAGCGTTCTTCTTGACGATGATCTCGATGACGCCGGAGTGGAACGACTCGGTCGAGTAGACCGGCGCCGTGCACCCCTCGATATAATGGGCCTGGGCGCCCTCGTCGACGATGATCAGCGTCCGCTCGAACTGGCCCATCCGCTCCTGGTTGACCCGGAAGTAGGCCTGGAGCGGCGTATCGAGCGAGACGCCCTTCGGGATGTAGACGAAGGACCCACCCGACCAGACCGCCGAGTTCATCGCCGCGAACTTGTTGTCCTCGGTCGGCACGATCGTTGCGAAGTGCTCACGGAAGAGCTCGGGATGGTTCTTGAGCCCGTCCTCGATCGAGTCGAAGATCACGCCCTGCTTCTCCCACTCTTCCCGCAGCGAGTGGTACACCATCTCCGACTCGTACTGCGCACCGACCCCGGCGAGGATCTTACGCTCCGCCTCCGGGATGCCGAGCTTCTCGAAGGTGTCCTTGATCTCCTGAGGAACGTCGTCCCAGGAGTGCTCCATCCGGTCCTGGGGACGCACGTAGAAATAGATCTCGTCGAGGACCTGCTCGAGTCCTTCGAGGTCGCCCCCCCACTTGGGCATCGGCTTCGACTCGTAGACCTCGAGCGCCTTCAGTCGGAACTCGAGCATCCACTCGGGCTCCTCCTTGTGCGCCGAGATCTGCCGAACCACTTCCTCGGACAGCCCCTTCTGGGCCCGGAAGACCGGCTCGGTGTCGGTCACGAAGTCGTACTTGTACTCGTCGAGATTGAGGTCCCGAATCGTCTCGTTCTGCGGCATGTCGGACCTTCCTCAGGTGGTGGGGGCGGTGCCGTTGACGGACACGCCCACCTCTTCCTCGTACTCCCTGTAGCCTCCCTCCTCGAGCGCGATGGCGACTTCGGGGCCGCCGGAGCGCACGATGCGGCCGTCGACGATCACGTGTACGAAGTCGGGCTGGATGTAGTTGAGGAGTCGCTGGTAGTGGGTGATGAGGAGGATCGACATCTCGGGATCCTCTTCCATCAGCTTGTTGACGCCGCCGGCCACGATCCTGAGGGCGTCGATGTCCAGGCCGGAGTCGGTCTCGTCCATGACGGCCAGCTTGGGCCGAAGCATGGCCATCTGCAGGATCTCGTTGCGCTTCTTCTCTCCGCCGCTGAAGCCGTCGTTGACGTGCCGCTCCGCGAAGGAGACGTCCATGCTCAGCATCTGCATGCGCTCGGTGAGGTGGTCGGAGAACTCGAAGATGTCGAGCTCCTCGCCCTCGGGCAGATGGGCCTGCACGGCCGTGCGCAGGAAGTTGGCGATCGACACGCCCGGAATGTCGACGGGGTACTGGAAGGCGAGGAACAGCCCGGCGCGCGACCGCTCGTCGACTTCCAGCTCGAGGAGGTCCTCGCCGCGGAAGGTCACCGTTCCGCCGGTGGGCTCGTACCCGGGGTGACCTGCGAGCACCTTCGCCAGCGTGCTCTTGCCGGAGCCGTTCGGACCCATGATGGCATGGATCTGTCCCGTGCCGATCTCCAGGTCCACGCCGTTCAGGATTCCGAGCTCCTCCTCGGCCACCTTGGCCTTCAGCCCCTGAATCCTCAGAATGGGTGCGTCGCTCATCGGCCTCTCAGATAGGAAAGCGGAACCCGAGGGCTCCGCCTTATCAAGAATGATTCTCTATTTCAGATACGAAACCTAGACGGCGGCCAGACGGGGGTCAAGCGTGGTGCGCGAGCGAGAAGGCGATGCGGATTTTTCCAGGCATGTCGCGGGCTTCGGGCAGGTGGCGGAGGCCCCCTGGGTCGTTCTCGGCGGGGGTGGACTGAAGGGCCTCGCGCACGTGGGGGCGCTGCGCGCGCTGGCGGGGGAGGGCCTGCGACCCGCGGGTATCGTGGGCACGAGCATCGGCGCGCTCGTCGGAGCTCTGGTCGCCACGGGCCGGGCGCCGGACGAATGCCACCGCCTCGCGCTCGACCTGCAGAAGGCGGACATTCTCCGCGTGAACCGCCGCGCGGTGTGGATCAAGGGGGTTCGGGAGCTCAGCCTCTTTCGGGGGGACGTGCTGCGCGAGCGCTTCGCGGGGCTCCTTCCGTCTCCGGGCTGGGACCGGCTCGCGTTCCCGCTCCTCGTCAACGCGGTCGACCTGGCGGACGGCGCCACCGCCTGGTTCGGCACCGGGGCCAGGACCGACATCCCCCTGGCCGACGCGGTGTACGCCTCGGCGGCGCTGCCCGTCTTCTTTCCGCCCTTCCGCGCCGGGGGCCGAGCGTACGTGGACGGGGGGACCGCCCATCCTCTGGCGATCCACAAGGCCGCGCAGGCCGGAGCCGGCCGGATCGTCGCGGTCGACGTCGGATCGGGGCGGTCGGGCGACGTCGAGGAGGTGCTCGGCGCCGGCATGGCCGGCGTGCATCAGCGCGTGTTCGCGATCATGACGTACCGGCGCCGCCGGGAGGCGATCGAGCGCTGGTCCGGCCCTCCGCTGCTCTACGTGCGCCCGCGCCTCGACGGGTACGGCACCTTCGGGTTCGAGCACACCGAGTACTTCCTGGAGGAAGGGTACCGGGCCACGCGCGAGGCGCTCGCGAAGCTCGCCTGACGCGTGCCCGCCTTCGTAACAAGTGGTCGGACAGATACTTAGGTATTCCTTGCGGGCGCCGGGCCAGCCGCGCGCGTGGGAGCCGCCAAGGGGGTTCCCGGCGGGGGCGCGCCTCTGCCCCGCCCGCGGATGGCTCCCTCGGTCGCCCACGCGATCCCACAAGACGTAACCTGCGGTCGGACTGCAGCTTACATCTGCACTCCGGATGAGTCCGTCCTCGGCTCGGCCGCGGCCGCCCGAC
>JBFFWJ010000026.1:0-14170 GCA_041570315.1 Longimicrobiales bacterium
GATTTGACGGGCCGGCCCTACGTCGCCGCGCTCGAGAAGATGCCGCACGTGCTGATCGCCGGTGCGACGGGATCCGGCAAGTCGGTGTGCCTGAACACGATCGTCACCAGCCTGGTCTACCGGCACACGCCCGAGACGCTCCGGCTCCTCATGATCGATCCGAAGATGGTCGAGCTCTCGGTCTACGGCCGACTCCCGCATCTCCGGCACAACGTGGTGACCGATCCCCGCGACGCGGCCGGTGTACTGAAGTGGGCCGTGCTGGAGATGGAGCGGCGCTACAGCCTCCTGAAAGCGAACTACGTGCGGTCGATCCAGGAATTCAACCAGAAGGCGCGGGACGGGGTCGTGCTGCGGCGAGCCGAGCCCAAGGGACCGGAGGGAGACGAGAACCGGTGGGTGTATGCGGACGGGGTGATGCCCTACATCGTCGTCGTGGTCGACGAGCTGGCCGACCTCATGATGACGGTGCAGAGCGAGGTCGAGAAGCCGCTGACGCAGCTCGCTCAGAAGGCGCGCGCGATCGGCATTCATCTGATCGTCGCGACCCAGCGCCCGTCCGTGAACGTCATCACCGGCCTGATCAAGGCGAACTTCCCCACGCGGATCGCGTTCCGGGTGGCGTCGAAGACGGACTCGCGGACGATCCTCGACCAGAACGGGGCGGATGCGCTGCTCGGCAACGGGGACATGCTGTTCCTGCCGCCCGGGGCCAGCGATCCGGTGCGCATCCAGGGCGCCTACCTCCCCACGGCGGACACGGAGCGGCTCATGGGGTGGTACGTGGAGCTGCTCGAGCGCCACGCGCCGGACGGCGAGGACATGGCGGTGGAGGCGCTGGAGCCCGACATCCTCGAGGAGCTTCGCGGCCAGGAGCTGGAGGACGCGGCGGCGGCCGTCGAGGAGATCGCGGGGGACTGGGACGACCTCTTCCGGGCGGCGGCGGAGCTCTGCATCCACAACGGGGGTGGCTCGACGTCGCTGCTCCAACGGAGGCTCAGCATCGGGTACGGCAGGGCGGCCCGCATCGTGGACCAGCTCTTCGACGCGGGCGTTCTGGGGCCGTCCGACGGCTCGAAGGGGCGCGAAGTCCTGGTGACGATCGACGAGCTCGACGCGATCTGCGGGGTCGGATGAGCGCCCGCCATCGGGGACGGGTCGGGGCGGGCGCCCTCTTCGCGCTGGCCGTCGCGCTGGGGTCGGCGCCGGAGCGGACGCTCGCGCAGGACCCCGGGCTCGACGTGCTCGCCGAGGCGGGTGCGCGCTACGCGGCGGTGGACACACTGTGCGCGAGCTTCGTCCAGAGGCTCGAGATCCCGCTCCTCGGCGACGAGCGAACGGGCTCGGGGCGCCTCTGCCAGGCCCGGCCGAACCTCTTCGCCATGCGCTTCACCGACCCCGAGGGCGACGCGATCGTCGCCGACGGGGAGGCGGTGTGGGTGTACTTTCCGAGCAACGACCCGAGATCCGTCCTCAAGGCGTCCCCGGACCGCAGCGCGGGCGGACGCGATTTCCACCGCGAGTTCCTCGAGGATACGTCCGAGAAGTACGAGGTTCGCTACGAGGTCGAGGACGAGCTCGCGGGCCTCCCGACCCACCGCATCCGCCTCGTCCCGCGGTCGAGGGCGAACTATCGCGCCGCGGTGCTCTGGATCGATCGGGGCGAGCCGGTCCTCCGGCAGGTCCGCATCGAGGAGGAGAACGGCAACGTCCGCACGATCACGCTCTCGGACGTCGAGTTCGACGCGGCTCCCGGCGCCGGCTGGTTCAGCTTCACGCCGCCCGCGGGCGCGCTGGTGATCACCGGGTGAGCGAGTGCGGGGCCTGATGTCGAAGACGAGAGACCTGCCCGTCTTTCCGCTCTCGGCCGAGCCGGTGCGTCCGGGCGTCGCTCGAAGCGCGCAGGCCGTGCGGCTCGAGATCGACGAGGTCGGCCGGCCCGAGGGTCCCCGCATCGCGCTCGTCACCCTGGGGTGCGACAAGAACACCGTCGACTCCGAGCACATGATGGCGGCGCTGGTGGGCCACGGCGCCCGCGTTTCCTCCGAAGTCGAGGGCGCCGACGTCGTGATCGTGAACACGTGCGGCTTCATCCAGTCCGCCAAGGAGCAGTCGATCGAGGCGATCCTCGAGGCCTGTGCGATGAAGGAGGCGGGCGTGCTCAAGGCGGTCGTCGCCGTCGGCTGCATGGTTCAGCGGCACGGAGACGAGATGGCCAGGGAGATCCCCGAGGTCGATCTCCTGCTCGGGCTGACCGAGCTGTCCACCCTCGTGCCGGAGCTGCGCAGGCGCGGCCACCTGCCGGAGCCGGATGCGTTCGTGCCGACGATGGAGCGGCCGCTGCGTGTCCTGTCGGCGGAGACCCGACACACCTCGTACCTCAAGATCAGCGAGGGGTGCGACCACGCGTGCGCGTTCTGCGCCATCCCGCTCATGCGCGGGCTTCACCGGTCCCAGCCTCTCGACGAGCTCGTGCGGGAGGCGGCCGCCCTCGAGGCGCTCGGGGTGAAGGAGATCAACGTGGTCTCGCAGGACACGACCTGGTACGGGCGCGACCTGCGGCGCCGCGACGTCGGCGCCCCCCTCCTTCCGCAGCTCCTCCGCGCCCTGTTGTCGGGCACCGGCGTCCCCTGGTACCGCCTCTTCTACATGTACCCGTCCGGGATCACGCGGGAGCTGGTCGAGCTGCTCGCCCGCGAGCCGCGCATCGTGCCGTACCTGGACATGCCGATCCAGCACGGGAGCGACCGGATCCTCGAGCTCATGCGCCGTCCGGAGCGGCGCGCGACGATCCGCCAGCGCGTCGGCTGGCTCCGCGAGGCGCTGCCGGGCCTCACCCTCCGGACCACGGTGATCGTCGGCTTCCCCGGCGAGACGGACGCGGACTTCCGCGAGATGCTCGATCTGCTCGACGAGATCCAGTTCGAGCGCGTCGGGGCCTTCCCCTACTCGGTCGAGCAGGGCACCCGGGCCGCGGAGCTCGACGGGCGGCTCCCGCACGGCCTCGTGGCGGACCGGCTGGAGGAGCTGATGGAGGTCCAGCGCTCGATCTCCTTCGACAAGAACGTCTCCCTTCTCGGCTCGACCGCCACCGTGCTCGTCGACGAGCTGGTGGCCGGCGACGCCGACTACGGGGCGGTGGGCCGGACCGTGGGGCAGGCGCTGGACGTCGATGGCGTCACGCACCTGCGGGGGCCCGTCCGGGCCAGCCCGGGCGACATGATCGAGACCAGGATCGTCGACGCGCTGGACTACGACCTGATCGCCGAGACGATACGATGATCGACGCCTTCATCACACCGAACGTGCGAAGAGGAGACGACGCGATGCGCCACGTGCGCTCCTGGATCGGCCCGTGGGCGTGCGCGGTCCTCGTCGGGCCCGCCTCGCTATCCGGGCAGGACGTCCCGGACATCGACTACGAGCACCTGTCCTTCCGGGGTGTCGGGATCGACTGGGGCTGGATCGTTCCGGATCAGGTGGAGTCGGCCCAGACGCTCGGGTTGCGGTTCGATCTCGGCTATGCCGGGCCGGGCCTCCGCATCGTCCCGTCCGTCATGTACTGGAGCGCGCCCTTCGCCGCCTCCGAGATGGCCGAGTTCACCGACAGGATCGAGCGTCTCGTGGAGGACCAGACCGGCCTGCCCACGACGCTCGACCTGGGCACGATCGAGTACACGGACATCGCGGTCGGTCTCGACGGGCACGTCGTGTGGGAGCTTCCTCTCGACCTGCTGACCTTCGGTGGCATGGGGCTGACCGCGCACATCGTCGACGGGGACGGGCCGGCGATCGACGGAACCCTGATCGAGGACCTCCTCGACACCGTGACGGCGGGCTTCAACCTGCACCTGGGCGCCGAGTACCCGGTGACCGACCGGTTTCGGATCTACACCGTGGGCCGCTACGAGGTGATGCCGGATCTGAGGTACTTCCGGGCGCAGCTCGGCTGGCAGGTCATGATCGGGCCGAACGAGCCGGGCGAGGGGCGGGGCCGATGAGCGAGGCCGACGGGCTGCTGCGGGTGGGTGTCGTGGGGACGGGCGCCATCAGCCAGGTCGTGCACGTCCCCATCTTCGCCGAGCGCAGCGACGTGGAGCTCCTGGCGCTCGCCGACTCCGACCCGCACAAGGCGGAGGTGCTTTCTCGCCGCTTCGACGTCCCGCTGGTCATGAGCACGGAGGAGCTGATCGACTTCGACAGGCTGGATGCGGTCGTGCTGTGCACGCCCAACGGGTTGCACGAGGCTCAGGCGATCGCCGCGCTCGAGGCCGGCAAGCACGTGTTCGTCGAGCGACCCATCGCGCTCTCCGCGGAGGGAGCGCGCCGGGTGCTCGCGGCCGCAGAGCGTGCCGACCGCCTGCTCGTCGTCGGCATGCCCCACCGCTTCCGCCCGGAGGTGGCGGCGCTGCGCGACTTCGTCGCGGGAGGCGAGCTGGGACGCGTCTACGCCGTGCGCGGCAGCTGGATCACGCGCCCCTCCCCCGCCGTGCGGTCCACCTGGCGGCAGCGCCGGGAGATCTCCGGCGGCGGCGCGCTCGTGGACCTGGGGATCCCTGCGCTCGACCTCTGCATGTGGGTGGTAGGGTACCCGGAGGTGAAGCGGATCTCGTGCGTGGTGTCGGCGGAGGCGGGGGAGGTGGAGGACTCCGCGACGCTCATGGCCGAGACCAAGGACGGCGCCGCGCTCACGCTCGAGGTCAGCACGCGATACTTCTCCGACGAGGACCGCTATTTCGCCCGCGTCATGGGCACGGAAGGCTCCGGCTCGCTCCCGCCGCTCGAGGTGTTCCGTCGGGCGGGGGGCCGTCCGATGAACGTCACGCCGCGCCAGCCGCGCCCCCGCGGAGGCGAGCACCCGTACACGAACGCCTACCGGCGCCTGCTCGACGACTTCGTGCGCAAGGCCTCGGGCCGGGCGGAGATCGACCTTCCCGGTGAGCAGCCGGCGCTGATGGCCCTGGTCGAGGCGGCCTACGAGGCGGCGTCGACGGGTTGCGAGGTGACGCTATAGCCGCGGAGGGAGCCGGGGGCGGAGGGGGCAGGCTCGCGGCGCTTCGGGCGGCGTGGTGGCCGCGGCCGGGCGAGTGGCTCGCGCCGGTGGTCTCGGCGATCCTGCTGGCGCTCTCCTTTCCGCCCCTCCATCCCCTCCTCCTTCCCTTCGTCGGGCTGGTTCCGTTCGCGCTCTGGCTGAGCGCCCTGGACGGCGGGGCGGAGGGCCGGCGCTCGGCGATGCGCGGCGCCCTCGTGTTCGGCACGGTCTACTTCGGAGTCCTCTTCTACTGGATCCTGATCGCGCTGATCTGGTTCACCAAGCTGGCGATCCTCGCCTACCTGGCGACGCTCGGCATCCTCATGGTCATGAGCGCGTACTTCGGCTGGACGCTGCATCGGGCCGTGAACACGCTGCGCATTCCGCTTTGGCTGGCCCTGCCCGTCGTGTGGACGGCCCTGGAGTGGTCGCGGGCCCACCTGCCCAGCACGATCGCCTTTCCCTGGCTCGGCCTGGGCTCCTCGCTGACGGGCTTCCCCGAGCTCGTCGGGATGGCGGAGATCGTCGGGAGCCGAGGGGTCACCTTCTGGCTCGCGCTGGTCAACGGGCTCGTGGCCACGCTCGTGGTGTCGGTGCGTGCCGGGGGGCGCTGGGGGCGCCAGGCCGCCGCGCTGGCCGCGGTCGCGCTCCTGCCGATGGCCTGGGGCGTATGGCGGGCCGGCTCACTCGAGCTCCGGGAGGTGGCGCGGGTGGCGGTCGTGCAGCCCAACATCCCGGAGCACATCAAGCTCGACGGTGAGGCGGGTCTGGACAGCACCCTCGCTTCTCTGGACCGTCTGATGCCCGGGATCGAGCCGGGCTCGGTCGACTTGGTGGTGATGCCCGAGGTGACGCTGCGCGCCTATCCCGAGCTGGCCCAGTTCTCGGCCGCGACCGGGCGCATGCAGACGTACAGCCGGGAGGTCGGGGCGCCGATCGTGTTCGGCGCGCTCGGGTTCGAGGAGGGGGGGGCGGCCGGGTTCACGCCCTTCAACTCCGCCTTCGTGATGGAGCCGCAGGGGCTCACGGGCTACCGCTACGACAAGCGCTATCTGGTTCCGTTCGTCGAGCGCGTCCCCTTCGTGCCGCCGGAGTGGTTCGGCGGGCTCCGGTATTTCGGGATCTTCGGGGTGGGCGAGGACTGGCCGCTCGTCGAGGTGGACGAGGCGGCCTACGGCGTGCTGATCTGCTACGAGTCCTCGTATCCCGAGGGCTCGCGCCGCTTCCGGCAGGAGGGCGCGGACGTGCTCCTGAACATCACGAACGACGCATGGTACGGGCGCGAGCCGCTGTACGCGCGCACGACTGCGCTCTGGCAGCACCCGGCGCACATGGTGATGCGCGCGATCGAGAATCGGATGGGGGTGGCTCGGGCTGCCAACACCGGGATCTCCCTCTTCGTCGATCCCGTGGGCAGGGTGCACGATCCCACCCGGCTCTTCGAGCCCGACGTGCGGATCGACGTGGTCACCACGTCGGACGTGACCACCTTCTACACGCGCTTCGGCGACCTCGTCGGCAACGGGGCGGCGATCGCGACGCTGCTCGTCGTGCTCGTGTCCGTGCAGCGGTCCCGCCGCCGCGATCCCTGGACCCCCTGAGGGTAGACGTTTAGGTTTTCAGGGCTATACCCCGGCGCCTGCAACGCGGCGCGCCGCCTCGCGGGCCGGAGCGCGCACGCTCGGCCCGTTCCCCTTCGGAGCCTGGAGCAGGGAATGAAGCAGGGCATCCACCCCGACTACATGGCGGCGACGGTGGTCTGCGCGTGCGGAAACCGCTTCGAGACGATGTCCACGAAGCCCGACATCCACGTGGAGATCTGCTCGGTGTGCCATCCGTTCTACACGGGCAAGCAGCGTCTGGTCGACACCGCCGGTCGCGTCGACCGCTTCAAGAAGAAGTACGAGAAGGCGTCGAAATAGTGTACGCGAGCGGGCGGGGCTCCGGGCCCGGCCGCTCGCGCCACGCCTCCAACGGCGCCTCCTGCCGAGCCCGACGCTCGGAGCGGGCGGGCGCCACCCCCGCATCCGCGGCCGAGAGGGCCGCCCCGTCGCGATGAAGGCCCACGACCTCGACCCCCGCTTGGCCCGGCGCCTGACCGAGGCGGAGGAGCGCTTCGCGCAGGTGGACCAGGCCCTGGCGAGCCCGCAGGTCCTCTCGAACCCGGACCGGCTGAGGGAGCTGGGCCGGGAGCGCGCCCATCTGGAGCCGATCGTCCGAACGGCGCGCGCGCTGTGCGACGCGGTGGAGGAGCACCGCGGGGCGCTGGAGGTCCTCGAGGAGGCCGAGGACCCGGAGATGAAGACGCTGGCCGAGGGCGAAGTCGAGGAGCTGTCGGAGCGCATCGGGCGCCTCACGGGCCAGGTCCGCGAGCTGCTGATTCCGCCGGACCCGCTCGAGGACCGGGCGGCCGTCGTCGAGATCCGCGCCGGAACCGGGGGCGACGAGGCCGGGCTCTTCGCCCGTGACCTGATGCGCATGTACCGGCTGATGGCCGAGCGGAAGGGGTGGTCCCTCGAGCTCCTCAGCGTCTCGGAGGGGATCCCCGGCTCGATCAAGGAGGCCATCTTCACGCTTCGCGGCCCCGGAGCCTACGGGCGGTTGCGCTACGAGTCCGGGGTGCATCGCGTGCAGCGCGTGCCCGAGACCGAGAGCCAGGGTCGCATCCACACGTCCGCGGCGACGGTGGCCGTGCTCCCCGAGGCCGAGGAGGTCGACCTGCGGATCGACCCCAACGACCTCCGCATCGACGTCTTCCGGTCCTCGGGGCCCGGTGGGCAGTCGGTGAACACGACCGACTCGGCCGTGCGGATCACGCACATCCCCTCCGGGCTGGTCGTTTCCTGCCAGGACGAGAAGTCGCAGCACAAGAACAAGGCCAAGGCGATGAAGGTCCTGCGGAGCCGTCTCCTGGACCACATGATCGCGGAGGCCGAGGCCGAGCGGGCGCGCGACCGAAGGACGCAGGTCGGGACGGGGGACCGCTCGGCCAAGATCCGCACCTACAACTTTCCGCAGGGCCGCGTCACCGATCACCGGATCGGCCTGACCGTGCACCGGCTGTCGGAGGTCCTGGACGGCGATCTCGACGAGCTGATCTCCGCGCTCCGCCTCACCCAGGAGGAGGAGCGGATGGAGGCGGGCGGCGCGTGACCGCGGGCATCGAGTCGGCGCGCGACAGGGTCGAGCGCGAGCGGGGGGGAGAGAGCTGGACCGTCCTGCGGCTGATCCTGTGGAGCGCCGACTACCTGGCCGCACGGGGGGTGGAGGCGGCCCGCCTGGATGCGGAGCACCTTCTCGCGCACGTGGTCGGGGTCTCGAGGCTCCAGCTGTACCTCGAGCACGACCGGCCGCTCACGCCGGCCGAGCTGGATGGCTTCCGACCCCTCCTGCGGCGTCGGGCGGCACGCGAGCCGTTGCAGTACATTCTCGGTCACCAGCCCTTCCGCGAGCTCGATCTGGAGGTTTCGCCGTCGGTCCTGGTGCCGAGGCCCGAGACCGAGCTGCTGGTCGGCGAGGTCCTGGAGTGGGCGCGCGGCCGGGGTCGGACCGACCTGACCGCCTGGGACGTCGGAACGGGCTCGGGGGCGATCGGCCTCTCGTTGGCGTTCGAGGGTCCCTTCGCTAGCGTTCTGGCCACCGACGTGGCGGACGATGCGCTGGAGGTGGCTCGCCGCAACCGGGGTGCGGCCGGGCTGGAGGGGCGGGTCGAGCTGCGGCGCGGCGGCTTGTTCGAGCCCCTTCGCCCGGACGAGCGCTTCGACGTGGTGGTGTCGAATCCGCCCTACGTGCCGGAGCACGCCGAGGCAGAGCTTCAGCCCGAGGTGGTCGATTGGGAGCCCCGCTCGGCGGTGTTCGCCGGCCCGGACGGCCTGGAGGTGCTCCGCGGGCTGGTGGAAGGGGCGCCGGCGGCTCTCGAGCCGGGAGGCCTTCTCGCGTTGGAGGTCGGTTTGGGACAGGCGGGACCGGTGTCCGCACTGCTCGAGGAGCGCGGGCGGTACCACGACGTGCGCGTGCGTCGCGACTATGCGGGCATGCCGCGCATCGTCTTGGCGCGGTGTGGCTCGGACGTCGGCGCGCGCACCGTGCGCGTCGCACACGACTCGAAGTGAGGGAGGCAGCGAGATGGCGGGCATCTACGACATGGCGAGGGAGCTGGGAGGGGCGCTCGCCCGCACGGACGAGTATCAGGCGCTCAAGCGCGCGATGTCGGCGGCCGACGAGGATCGCGATCTCGTGGAGCTGCGCAACCGCATCGAGGCGCTCGAGCAGGAGCTCGAGGCGCTCCTGCGCGCAGGACGGGAGCCGGACGAGGAGATCAAGAACCGCTACTACGCGGCGACCGAGGAGCTGCAGGCCATGCCGGGCTTCCAGCGCCTGGTCGCCGCCCAGACCAACTTCGAGAAGGTCATGTACAAGGTGAACCAGACCGTGGCCCAGGGCATCGAAGAGGGCGCCCGGAGCCGGATCATCATTTCTTCGTAGAGGAACGGGGACAACGTGAAGCAGCCTTCTGAGATCGGTCCCGCGCGGGGCACGCTCGGTATCCTGCTGCCGGGGTTCGGCGCGGTGGCCACGACCTTCGTCGCGGGGGTCGAGGCGGCCCGGAGGGGCCTGGCGGAGCCGTTCGGCAGCCTGACGCAGATGAACACGATTCGCCTGGGCAGGCGCACCGATGCGCGGACCCCGCTGATCAAGGACTTCGTGCCGCTGGCGACGCTCGACGACCTCGTCTTCGGCGCGTGGGATCCCATTCCCGACGACGGCTACGCGAGCGCGATCCAGGCGGGGGTCCTGCACAAGGAGAGCCACCTCGACCCGATCCGCGACTCCCTGGAGGGGCTCACGCCGATGCCGGCCGTCTTCGACACGAAGTACGTGAAGAAGCTCGACGGTCCCAACAAGAAGAGGGGCTCGAAGAGGGAGCAGGCCGAGGCGCTCCGGGAGGACATCCGGCGCTTCAAGGACGAGAACGGCTGCGACCGCCTGGTGATGGTGTGGTGCGGCTCGACCGAGGTGTTCCTGCGTCCGGGCCCCGCTCACGAGTCCATCGAGGCGTTCGAGGCGGCGATCGACGCGGACGATCCCGCCATCGCGCCGAGCATGCTGTACGCCTACGCCGCGATCATGGAGGGTGTCCCCTACGCCAACGGGGCCCCCAACCTGTCCGCGGACATCGGCGCGCTCGAGGCGCTCGCGCTCGACAGGGGCGTGCCGATCGGGGGCAAGGATTTCAAGACCGGCCAGACGCTCATGAAGACGATCCTGGCCCCGGGCTTCAAGACGCGCATGCTCGGCCTCTCCGGATGGTTCAGCACGAACATCCTCGGCAACCGCGACGGGGAGGTGCTGGACGACCCGGAGTCCTTCAAGACCAAGGAGGAGTCCAAGCTGGGCGTGCTCGAGCACATCCTGCAGCCCGCGATGTACCCGAAGCTCTATGGCGACATCTACCACAAGGTGCGCATCAACTACTACCCGCCCCGCGGGGACAACAAGGAGGGGTGGGACAACATCGACATCTTCGGATGGATGGGCTATCCGATGCAGATCAAGGTGGACTTCCTGTGCCGGGACTCCATCCTCGCGGCGCCCATCGTGCTCGATCTGGCCCTCTTCCTCGATCTGGCCAAGCGGGCGGGCATGAGCGGGATCCAGGAGTGGCTCTCGTTCTACTTCAAGTCGCCGCAGACCGCGCCCGGCCTCTATCCCGAGCACGACATCTTCATCCAGCACTGGAAGCTCAAGAACACGCTGCGCTGGATGATGAAGGAGGAGATGCTGACGCACCTCGGCGTGGAGTACTACGACTGACGATGGGCGCGGGCCGCTTCATCGTGCTGGAGGGGGGCGACGGCGTCGGCAAGACGACGCAGGCGGGCCTGCTCTCGGCGTGGCTCGACGAGGTCGGCGTGGATCACGTCCTGACCAGGGAGCCGGGCGGCACCCGGGTCGGGGAGGCGATCCGCAGCGTGGTCCTGGACCGGACCGATCTGGAGATGCCGCCCGAGTCCGAGCTGCTCCTGATCCTCGCGGCGCGCGCGGCGTTCGTGCGCGACGTGGTGAAGCCCGCGCTCGAGGAGGGCAAGGTCGTCATCGCCGACCGGTTCGCGCTCTCCACGCTCGCCTACCAGGGGTACGGGCGGGGCCTCGACCTCGGCCTCGTGCGCGACGGCCTGCGCATCGCCACGGGCGGGCTGGACCCCGATCTCTACCTCTTGCTGACCGTTCCCGACGACGTGGTGGCGGAGCGGCTGCGACGCGAGGGAGGGGAGCCGGACCGGATCGAGCGGGAAGGGGAAGACTTCCGACGCGCCGTCCGTGACGGCTATCTTCGACTCTCCGAGTCCGAGCCCTCCGTCGAGGTGGTCGATGCGCGGGGGACGCCGGACGAGGTCCATCGTCGGGTGCGGGAGCGGATCGTCGCGCGCTTTCCGGGAGTATTCCCCCAGGCGGGTGTCGTCTGCGGTCAGCGGGCCGGTGACGGATGAGCAGCCCGCGCAGGAGGTCGTGACGTGAAGCGCAGTTGGTGGGTCCCCGTCCTGGTCGTGGCGCTCTCGGTGGCGAGCGGCGGCTGGCTGCTCCAGGAGGGCGTCGATCGCGCCGAGAACGTGTTCGTACGGGTCCGTGTCCTCCAGGAGGTCGTGGACCGCGTCGAGTCGAGCTTCGTCGACGAGGTCGATCGTCTCGACCTGTACAACTCCGCGATCGACGGGCTCATCGGCGAGCTCGGTGATCCGCACTCCGCCTTCCTCCCGGCCAACGAGTACGAGGACCTGAGGATCCGGACCGAAGGGGAGTACGGCGGGATCGGGCTCGAGGTGGTGCAGCGCAACGGCTACGTCACCGTGGTCACTCCGATTCCCGGAGGGCCGGGGGGGCGCGCCGGGATTCGGGCCGGCGACCAGTTCTTCGAGATCGAGGGCGTCCGGGCCGATACGATGAGCACGGACGAGGCGGTCGAGCTGCTGCGGGGCCGACCGCGCACCCCGGTCACGGTTCGGATGCTCCGCCCGGGCGTCGACGAGCCGATCGAGTTCACGGTGGAGCGCGAGGTCATCACCCTGCGCGCGGTGCCGTTCTCGGCGATGCTCGAGGACGGGATCGGCTACGTCCCGCTGGAGTCCGTGCGTGAGTCCTCCTCCAGCGAGGTGCGGGTGGCCATCGACTCGCTGCGAGCGGCGGGCATGCAGGCGATGGTGCTCGACCTGCGCGGCAACCCGGGCGGGCTCCTGGACGAGGGGATCGCGGTGACCGACCTCTTCCTCGAGAGCGGTCAGACGATCGTGGAGACCCGAGGGAGGGCCCGCGGCCAGAGCGAGGTCTTCGACGCGTCCCGGCCCAGCCTCTACCCGGACCTCCCGGTGGTCGTGCTCATCGACGGAGCCAGCGCTTCGGCGTCCGAGATCATCGCGGGGGCGCTGCAGGACCACGACCGCGCCGTGCTCGTCGGTGAGACCACCTTCGGCAAGGGCTCCGTCCAGAGCCTCTTCCGGCTCACGGGCGGGGACGTGCTGCGGCTCACGACGGCCCGCTGGTACACGCCGCTCGGGCGCTCCATTCACCTCGACGACCGAGCGGCGGCGCTCGACGGCGTCGAGGCGCTCTCGATCTCCGGGCAGCGGGTGCAGGCCATGTCGATCGAGGGTCGCCCGGAGTTCCGCTCGGAGGCCGGGCGTACGTTGTACGGTGGGGGCGGGATCCCACCGGACCTCTTCGTCGCTCCCTCCACGCTCTCCGACGACGAGGCTCGAGCCGTGCAGCGGCTCTTCCGGCGAGGGGGCGCCTTCTCGGTGGCGCTCTTCAACTTCGCGGTGGAGTACGTGGCCGAGCATGCCGACCTCGAGGTCGGCTTTCGGATCGAGGCGGCCGACCTGGCGCGCTTCCAGGAGAGGCTCCCGAGCTTCGGGGCCGAGGTCGAGGAGGAGGATTTCCGCCGCGCCGAGAGGTTCGTCCGGTATCAGCTCGAGAGCGAGATCGCCCTGCAGGCCTGGGGCGACGAGGGGCGGTTCGCCCAGCTGCGGCCGTACGATCGCCAGCTGGTGCGCGCGCTCGACCTCCTTCGCGGCGCCTCGAGCGTGCAGGCCCTCTTTTCGAGCGTCGCGGCGGCGGAGCCGGACCCCGCACCGGGGGGGTAGGCCCGTCGCTCGGTGCGGCGAGTCGGCGCGCAGCCACGTCCCCACGGATCATGGCGCCGCCGCGTCGAGCAGGGCCTCTTGATGCGTGAGCATGCCGACCGCACCAGTTCGACCGCGAGGCCGACGATGAGCGCCGTGGAGGTCGTCCGGGGAGGGGTGGTGGAGTCTCGTCATCTCGTCAACGTGGCCGTGTGCGACGAGAGCGGCGAGGTGGTGGCGTGCGCCGGCGATCCCCGGGGCATGACCTATTACCGGTCGGCGGCCAAGCCCTTCCAGGCGCTGCCGCTCGTCGAAGAGGGCGTCGTCGAGCGGCTCGGGCTCTCCGCCGCCGAGCTCGCGCTTTGCTGCGCGTCGCACGAGGGGGAGCCCGAGCACGTGGCCGCGGCGCGCTCGATCCTCGCCAAGGCGGGAGTGGGAGAGGATCTGCTCGCGTGCGGGCCCCATCCCCCCTTTTCCGTGACGGCGGCCCGAGCGATGGCCCACGCCGGCGAGGAGCCTCGGCGCATCCACAACAACTGCTCGGGCAAGCACGCGGGCATGCTCGCGCTGGCGGTGGTGATGGGATGGGATCCCGCCGGGTACCACCGGGCGGACC
Organism: Longimicrobiales bacterium; assembly: GCA_041570315.1. Classification (GTDB taxonomy): domain Bacteria; phylum Gemmatimonadota; class Gemmatimonadetes; order Longimicrobiales; family Gaopeijiaceae; genus JBFFWJ01. The sequence goes on from JBFFWJ010000026.1 coordinate 13,766, forward strand.
ACCCCGTGCAGCGACGGATGCGCAGCGAGATCCGACGCTGGAGCGGGGTCCCCGACGACGCCATCGCCAGCGGCGTGGACGGCTGCGGCGTCGTGTGCTTCGCGGTGCCGCTCCACCGCATGGCCGCGTCCTTCGCTCGGTTCGGAGCCAGCACGGAGTCAGGCCCCCGAGCCGTCGTCTCGGCGATGACGGCGCACCCCTTCATGGTCGGTGGCAGCGGCCGCGCCTGCACCGACGTGATGCGCGTGAGCGAGGGCCGCGCGTTCGTGAAGCTGGGCGCGGAGGGCGTGTACGGCGGTGGCCTGCCGGCCCGGGGGCTGGGCTTCGCGATCAAGGTCGCGGACGGAGGCGACGGAGGGAAGGGGGGTGACGTCGTGCTCGAGGCCGATCCCGGGCTGACCACGC
>JBFFWJ010000027.1:0-14111 GCA_041570315.1 Longimicrobiales bacterium
CTACTCGCTTGCCTGGCTCTCCCGAGCCCGCTCCTCGCCCAGGATGCGGGCCGGCGACTCACCTCCGAGGACTATGCCCGCGCCGAGCGCTTTCTGGCCGAGCACACGGGCCCGCTCGTGCACCGGGCGAGCGTCCGTCCGCGCTGGCTGCCCGACGGACGCTTCTGGTACGACAACGCGATTCCCGGGGGGACCGAGTACGTCGTGGTCGATCCCCTGTCGCGGTCGCGTGGCCGGGCCTTCGACCACGAGCGCCTGGCGGCGGCGCTGCGCGCGGCGGGCCTCGAGGCGGAGGCGCTCTCGCTCGGCATCACGGCGCTCGGCTTCGAGGGTGAGCACGACCTCCTGATCCAGCGGGGCGGTGACGAGCTGCTGCGCTGCGATCTCGTACAATACGGCTGCGTGGCCGAGGAGCCCGAGCGCGCCCCGCTCGGATCCGGGGAGGTCGGCTCCCCGGACGGGCGCTACGCCGCCTTCATTCGCGACCACGATCTCTGGGTGCGGGAGCGCGACACCGGAGCCGAGACCCGGCTGACCACCGACGGCGTGGAGGACTTCGGGTACGGCACGAACAATGCCGGGTGGGTTCGCAGAGACCGGCCGGTGCTGAAGTGGTCACCCGACTCGCGGAAGATCGCCACCTTCCGGCACGACGCGCGGGGCGTGGGAATGATGTACGTGATGTCGACCGAGGTCGGGCACCCCGAGCTCGACGCGTGGCGCTATCCGCTTCCCGAGGACACGGTGATCTTCCGGATCGAGCGGGTCGTGCTCGACCTCGACCGGCCGTCCGGGAGCCACGTGGTACGCCTGGACATGGAGCCCGATCAGCACCGCTCCACCTGCAGCGACCACGTCGAGTGCGGGGGCACGCTCGGGGACGTCGAGTGGAGCCCGGACGGGTCGCGCCTGCTCTTCGTGTCGAGCTCGCGCGACCACAAGCGGGCCTCGGTGCGCATGGCGGACGCGGCGACCGGCGCGGTGCGCGACCTCTTCGAGGAGGTCGAGGAGACCTTCTACGAGTCCTGGAGCGGCTGGCGCTACCTCGCCGGCACCGAGGAGGTGCTCTGGTTCTCGCAGCGAGACGACTGGGGTCACCTCTACCTGTACGACGCGCGCACGGGCGCCCTCGAGCGGCAGGTCACCCGGGGGGAGTGGAACGTCCTCGACATCCGCGAGGTCGACGAGGAGGCCCGTACCGTGACCTTCGTCGGCAACGAGCGCGAGCCGGGTGACCCGTACTTCCAGTATCTCTACCGTGTCGGTCTCGTCGACGGCCGGGTCGAGCTGCTCACGCCGGACAGCGCGAACCACACGGTCTCGCTCTCCCCGGACGGGGCCTTCATCGTGGACTCGTACTCCACGCCCGTCGTGCCCCCGGTGACGGTCCTCCGGGACCGCGGCGGCGAGGTGCTCATGACGCTCGAGGAGGCCGACATCTCTCTCCTGACCGCCTCGGGCTGGCAGCCGCCGACGCCCTTCACGGTGAAGGCGCGCGACGGGGAGACCGACCTGCACGGCCTCCTCTTCCGCCCGCTGGACTTCGATCCGGGCCGGACGTACCCGGTCGTGAACTACCTCTACCCGGGTCCCCAGTCCGGGAGCGTCGGCTCGCGCAGCTTCCGGGCGTCGCATCGGGACCTGCAGTCGATCGCCGAGCTCGGCTTCGTCGTCGTCGAGCTCGACGCCATGGGGACGCCGGGCCGCTCGAAGACGTTCCACGAGACCTACTACGGCAACATGGGCGACAACGGGCTCCCGGATCAGATCGGGGGCATCCGGCAGCTCGCGGAGCGGTACCCGTGGATGGACGTCGAGCGCGTCGGGATCTTCGGCCACTCCGGAGGCGGGTTCGCCGCGGCCGACGCCATCATGCGCTACCCCGACTTCTACGACGTCGCGGTCTCGCAGGCCGGCAACCACGACAACCGCAACTACGAGGACGACTGGGGCGAGAAGTGGCAGGGCCTGCTGGAGGTCTATCCGGACGGATCCACCAACTACGACAACCAGGCGAACCAGCTCCTCGCAGAGAACCTCGTCGGCAAGCTCCTCATCGCGCACGGGACGACCGACACGAACGTGCACCCGTCCAACACGATGCTCGTGGTGGACGCGCTGATCGAGGCGAACAAGGACTTCGACCTCCTCCTGCTGCCCAACCGCGGACATGGCTTCGGAAACGAGCCGTACATGATGAGGAGGCGGTGGGATTACTTCGTCCGGCACCTGCTGGGCGCGGAGCCCCCGCAGGGCTACGAGATCGGGCGCCTCACCCGCCCGGTCGGCTGACCGACGAGAGGCGGATGGCTCGAAGAGCGATCGTGTGGACGCTCGTTACGGCGCTCGCGCTCGGGTGCTCCGACGCCAACCTGGCGGAGCCCGAGGGACTCGGACTCGAGGCGGCGGGGTATCTGAACCTCGCGCTGGACGTCATGCAGGCGTATTCGCTGCGGCGCTACGAGATCGACTGGGTCGCGTTTCGCGAGGCGGCGATCGCCGACGCGGGCGACGCCAAGACGCCCGCCGACACCTACGACGCGATCCGGGCAGCGCTCGTGCGCATCGGGGACAACCACAGCTTCTTCCGGCCCCCGGGCCTCCCGGCCTCGGCGGCGCCCCCGCCGGTCGCCGGGCCTCCACGCCTCGCCGATCCGAGGAGTGGGCTGGCAGCCCCCGGCGTGGGGTATCTCGAGGTCACCGCCTTTTCCGGCGGCGGTGCCGAGGGTGACGAGCTCGCGACGCGCTACCACGAGCTGATCGAGGGCGTGGACACCCTGGGCGTCTGCGGCTGGGTCGTGGACCTGCGGGGCAACACGGGCGGAAACATGTGGCCCATGCTCGCGGGGGTAGGGCCCATCGTGGGAGGGAGCCGGCCGGGCTCGTTCGTGGACCCCGACTCGGTCGTCAACGACTGGTTCTACGACGGGGGAAGAGCGGGTGCGGGCGAGTCGGTGCTGGCCTCCGCCGATCCGTTCTACGAGGCGAGGGACACGTTCCCGCCGGTGGCGGTGCTCACCGACGCGGAGACGGCGAGCTCGGGCGAGGCGCTCGCCGTGGCCTTTCGGGGACGGTCCCGTGCCCGATCCTTCGGCAGCCCCTCCTTCGGCGTCCCCACCGCCAATGCCGGCTTCGGCCTGCCGGACGGAGCGGTGATCTTCCTGACGGTGGCCTGGACAGCCGACCGCACGGGGGAGATCTACGGCGCGCCCCTCGAGCCCGACGCCCCGGTCGCGGGAGTCAAGACGGGCGACCCCGCGACCGACGCGGTGCTCGCCGCCGCGCTGGATTGGCTGGAGGTGTCGTACTGCGGCAGCTGAGCGGCGGGGCCCCTTCCAGTCCACGGCCGTCGTCGACGGGCCCTCTCGGCGGTGGACATCCGGGGTAGCTTAGCCCGTGCCGATCTTCTACCAGCCCCGCAACCGGCGGGGCGAGCCGCTCCCGCCGGTTCGCGAGCGCCTCGCGGCGTTCCGATACATCCCTCCGTTCCTGAAGATGGTGTGGGCCACTAAGCCGTCGTACGGCGTGGGGATCGTCGTCGTGCGCGGGCTCAACGCCTTCGCGCCGCTCGCGATGCTCTGGGTCGGCAAGCTCATCATCGACGCGGTGGTGGCGAACATCGGCGCGGCCGACCCGGACTGGGGGCTCCTGGTCCGACTCATCCTGCTCGAGCTGGCGATCGCCCTCCTCTCGGACGCGCTGGGGCGCCTGTCCGGGCTGCTGGAGAGCCTGCTGGGCGATCTCTTCTCCAACGAGATGTCGGTTCGCCTGATGCGGCACGCGGCCATCCTCGACCTGCAGCACTTCGAGGACCCGGACTTCTTCGATCGCATGCAGCGGGCTCGCCGCCAGACGATGGGACGCGTCGCGCTCATGTCGCAGACGCTGACCATGGGTCAGCAGGTCCTCACGCTCCTCTCGCTGCTCGGCGCGCTCCTCGCCTTCAACCCGTGGCTGCTCCTGATCCTCGTGGTGGCGATCCTGCCGTCCTTCCTGGGCGAGACGGCGTACGCCGGCATCGCCTACTCCTTCATGTTCCAGTGGACGCCCCAGCGCCGGGAGCTCGACTACTACCGGTGGGTGGCCTCGGAGCTCGAGCCCGCGAAGGAGATGAAGCTCTTCGGCCTCGCCGACCACTTCATCCGGCGCTACGCGGACCTCGCCGACGAGTACGTGACGGAGAACCGGCGCGTCGCGACGCACCGGGCGGCGACCGGCGCGGCGCTGACGTCGCTGTCGACGCTCGCCTACTACGGCGCGGTGGGCACGATCGTCTACCAGACGGTGGCCGGGCCGTACGGGCTGGGCGACCTCACCTTCCTGATCGGATCGTTCCAGCGCAGCCGCGGGCTGATCGGGAGCGTCCTCATGTCGATCGCGCGAAGCTACGAGGCGGGCCTCCACCTGAAGGATCTCTTCGACTTCCTGGAGGTTCGGCCCAGGATCGTGAGCGCGCCCGACGCGCGACCGATGCCGGCACGCGTCTCGGAGGGCTTCACCTTCGAGGGCGTGGGGTTCCGTTACCCGGATGCCGAGCGCTGGGCCGTGCGCCACGTGTCCTTCCGCATCGGCCCCGGTGAACGGATCGCGCTCGTCGGGGAGAACGGCGCCGGCAAGACGACGATCGTCAAGCTGCTGACGCGACTCTACGAGCCGACGGAGGGTCGCATCCTGCTCGACGGGATCGACCTGGAGGAGTACGACCTGGAAGGGCTGCGGCGGGCCATCGGGGTGATCTTCCAGGACTTCTTCCGCTACGACCTCAAGGCGCGCGAGAACATCGCGGTCGGTTGGATCGAGGGTCTCGATGACGAGCCGCGCATCGTGGACTCCGCGGAGAAGAGCCTCGCGTCCGAGGTCGTCGCGGGGCTGGACGCGCGCTACGATCAGATGCTCGGCCGACGCTTCGAGGGCGGCGCGAACCTCTCGGGCGGGGAATGGCAGAAGATCGCCCTGGCCCGCGCGTACATGAGGGACGCCCGGCTCCTCGTCCTCGACGAGCCCACGGCGGCCCTCGATGCGCGCGCCGAGCACGAGGTCTTCCAGCGCTTCAGCGAGCTCACCGCGGGCAAGATGGCGGTCCTCATCAGCCACCGCTTCTCGACCGTGCGCATGGCCGACCGCATCCTCGTGCTCGAGGACGGCCGGGTCACCGAGGAGGGGACGCACGACGAGCTGGTCGCGCGCGCCGGGCGGTACGCCGAGCTCTTCGGCTTCCAGGCCGCGGGCTATCGCTGACCCGGGATCGCCCCCGTCTTCCTCCCGGGAGGTCCGGTCGTTCTACGCGCCGTCGTCCACGGTCACCTGCTTCATGACCACGTCCTCCGCCGGTCTGTCCCCCGGTCCCGTCCGCACCTTGCCGATCGTCTTCACGACGTCGAGGCCGGAGGTCACCCTGCCGAAGATGGCGTGCTTGCCGTCGAGCCACGGCGTGGCGGCCAGCGTGATGAAGAACTGCGAGCCGCCCGTGTTCGGGCCGGCGTTGGCCATCGAAAAGACGCCGGCGTCCGTGTGTGCCAGGCCGGGTGCGAACTCGTCGTCGATCGTGTAGCCCGGCCCTCCCCGGCCCGTGCCGGTCGGGTCGCCCCCCTGGATCATGAACCCGTCGATGACCCGGTGGAAGATGATGCCGTCGTAGTAGCCCTTCTTGGCCAGCTCGATGAAGTTGCCCGCGGTCTTCGGGGCGACGTCGGAGAACATCTCCGCGGTGATGGTTCCGTGGTTCGTCTCGATCGTGACCGTCGGGTTGGCCATGGTGTCTCCCTTCGTGGCTCTGGGGGCGATTCGATTGGCTGTGGCCGCGGTCCGCGGCCGACGCCTGGACCCGCGCAAACCCCGGCCCCCGGGTCGGGTTCCGCAGGGGCCCCGGGCCGGTCGGGCCGGTCCGGTCCGGCTCACTCCGCTCTCGGCGGGTCGGCCCGTGCCGCCGAGGGAGCGCCCCGGGCCTTGGGCCACGGGCGCGCACGACGTAGAGTGGGCCCATGGACAACACGACGAAGCTCCTCGGAGCGCTCCTCCTCGCGCTGACGGCGGCGTGCGCGCCCGCGCTGGAGCTCACGCCCAGCGACGCCGACCGGGTGCTGACCCGCCTCGCGCTCGACGCACCCGACCCGGGCCAGCCCGGTCCCTACCGGGTGTTGACGCTCTACTACGGCTCGGGCACCGACAGGAACAGGCCCGAATACCGCGACTCGGTGGCGATCACGACGGAGACGGTCGACGCCTCGAAGCTCGTCAGCCTGGGCGCCTCGGCGCGCGAGCGGAACGAGTACTGGGGGTTCACGCCGCGGGAGATGCCGCTCAACGCGCGCGTGTGGTATCCCGACGGCCCCGGCCCCTTCCCTCTGGTTCTGGTCGTGCACGGAAACCACGACATGCGCGACTTCTCCGACCCGGGCTACGACTACCTGGGTGAGCTGCTCGCGAGCCGCGGGTACATCCTGGCCAGCGTGGACGAGAACTTCATCAACGGAGGGATCCGCGGGGAGAACGACGCGCGGGGCTGGTTCCTGCTCAAGCACGTGCAGCTCTTCGAGAGCTTCCACGAGGAGGAGGGCAATCCGTTCGAGGGCAAGGTGGACATGGGCAACGTGGTGCTCATCGGGCACTCGCGCGGGGGGGAGGCGGTCGCCAACGCCGCCGCCTTCAACGAGCTCCAGCACTACCCCGACGACGCCTCGCTCGAGCTCGACTTCGGGTACGACATTCGGGGAATCGTCTCGATCGCGCCCGTCGACGGCCAGTATCTCCCGACCGGCCGCAAGGTGCCGACCAAGGACATCAGCTACCTGACCTTCCACGGCTCGCACGACGGGGACGTCACCAGCTTCCACGGGCTGCGCATCTACGACCGCCTCGAGTTCACCGATCCCGAGGAGTTCAACTTCAAGGCCGCCGTGTACGTGTACCGCGCCAACCACGGGCAGTGGAACACGGTGTGGGGTCCGCACGACTCGGGTCCGCGCAGCGGGCGCTCCCTCGACCTGCGCGGTCTCATTCCCGAGGAGGACCAGCGGCGCTTCGCCGAGATCTACGTCTCGGCCTTCCTCGACGTCGTGACCAAGGGCGATGCGAGGTACCTGCCGATCTTCCGCGATCATCGCGTGATCGGGCGCTGGCTGCCGAAGACGATGTACATCACCCGCTTCGAGACCAGCGCCTTCCGTCCGCTCGCCGGCTTCGAGGAGGACATCGATCTCACCTCGGGCACGGCGGAGGGCGTGAAGCTGCGAGGAGACTCCCTCGCCGTGTGGCGCGAGGCGACGCTCGAGCTGCGCTCCAGCAACCGCGCCAACACCTCCGCCTCGCAGGAGAACCAGGCCGTGTTCGTCGGGTGGAACAACCGGATCGCCGGCGCGGACACGACGACCCACGGCCCGCCGGCCCGATACACGGTGACCGTGCCGTCAGGGCTCGCCGCGGACTGGGGGCTCGACGAGGGCTCCACGCTCGACTTCCTGCTCGGACCGACGCGCTCGGTGCCCGGCCCGCGGCGTGACCCGGCCGCCGACTCGGCCCGGAGCGAGGAGGACGAGGAGCGCGGCCGCCCGGGCGACTCGGCGCGCGGTTCGGAGGACGAGGAGGACCCGGACGTCGACCTGAGCGTGGAGGTCGAGGACGCCTCGGGCCGCACCGCCCGCGTCGTGCTGAGCGACTACGGCGCGATCCGGCGGCCGCTCGAGACCTGGGTGCTACGCCGCCGGGACCTCGAGCGGCAACGCTTCGCCGATCAGTGGGAGCTCATCCTGCAGACGTACTCGATCCCGCTCTCCGACTTCGTGCGGGCCAACGGCTCGCTCGAGCTCACGCGCCTGCGGGCGGTGCGCTTCGTCTTCGACCGCGTGCACGCCGGCGAGGTGGCGATCGACCAGATCGGCTTCAGCGACCTGCCACCGGCCTTCCTGCAGGCCCGCGTCGACGGAGGCTAGCCGGGAGGAGCGGCCGCGCCCGCCGAGCGCCCCGGGCCCCTCATCTCCAGCGCAGCCCGATGCGGTGGGACCCCCGGCTCTCGGGCCCGCCGTACGGCCGGAAGGCCCACTCCACCGTGACGTCGTCGCCCCAGTAGGCGAAGCCGACGCTGAGCGGGCTGAGGTCGCTCCCGTCGTGCGGGTCCTGGAGCCCCGCCCGCGCGACGAACGTCCGTCCGCGGACCGGCCAGTAGCCGACCTCGAGTCCGCCCGACAGCGCGGTCCGCTCCTCGGACCAGGACGCGGCCGCGGTCAGGCCGACGTCCAGGATCCACAGCGGCCGGCCGTAGGAGCCGGCGCCCAGGACCACGCGCGGCGTGGAGGTCTCGGGCTCGACCACCGGATCGGGGCCCAAGTCCCGGACCGTGAGCGCGACCTGCAGCGGCCCCACGTCGGTCGCGGCCCCGATGTCCACCATGGCCACGGCCTCCTGGTTGGGGTCCACGCGCTCCTCGACCAGCTTTCCGGCCACCCCCACGTCGATCCCGAAGAGCTCGCGCGCGTAGCCGAGCACGAGCACCCGCTCCGACACCGGCGTGTCGCCCTCGCGGAAGAGGTGGTCCTGCCCTCCGGGGGCGACCTCCCCGCGCGTCCCCGCGCCGCTGTACTGGAGGCTGAGGAGGCCGACGCCGATCCCGCCGCCGAGCCAGGGCGTCGCGGCGGAGAGGGCGGCGGCGGTTCCCGCGACGTCCCAGCGCTGCAGCTCGATCCCGAAGCCGCCGGCCCCGGTGAGCAGCGCCGGGTGGTAGAAGACGGCGTCGGCGTGACCCGCGTTCATCATGTAGGCGTCGCCGAGGGCCATGGCGCGGGTCGACGCCGGCAGCTCCAGCACGCGCGGGAGGCTACCCGGGTCCTGGGCCAGGAGCGCCGCGGGGGCCACCGAGAGGAGGGCGGCGAGCAGGGGCGTGTGAGGTCGCATGAATCGGCTCGAGGAGGGATGGACCGGGCGGTGCCCGGCAACCTCGGTGCGAGGCGGGAGCGCGGGCAATACCCGGTCGTCGATCACCGGCCCGCGCGCAGCGCGAAGTCCTCGATGAGCGCGCGGGCGATCGACATGGGATGGGGGAGCTCCGGCAAGCGGTCCGGTCCGAACCAGCGGGCGTCCTCGATCTCGGCGGGGTCGGGCCGGATCTCGCCCGAGCGCCAGTCGGCGACGAAGCCGACCATGAGCGAGTGCGGAAAGGGGTGCGGCTGGCTGCCGAAGTAGCGCAGGTTCTGCACCGTGACCCCGACCTCCTCCTCGATCTCGCGGTGCACGCACTCCTCGAGCGACTCGCCGGGCTCGACGAACCCGGCGAGCGTGGAGTAGACACCGGGCGGGAAGCGGGCCGAGCGCGCCAGGAGCGCCTCCCGCCCACGCTGGACCAGCACGATGACGGCCGGGGCGATGCGCGCGAAGTGCAGCTGCCCGCAGCGGGTGCACGCCATCGCCTCGTGGGACGCGTGGCGCTCGGTCGGGGCGCCGCAGCGGGAGCAGAACGCGTGGTCACGATGCCACCGGACCTTCTGCCTGGCGGTGCCCGCCAGCCGGAACTCCTCCTCGGTCAGCGCATGATAGGCCATCCGAAGCCCGTCGAGGCGGTACCCCGGAGGCGCCTCGACCCCCTCCTCGAAGCCGAAGGGCCGGGCGACGCGCCCGTCGCGGGAGCGCAGCTCGACCGACACGGCGGCGGCCCGCAGCCGCTCGGCGCCGAAATCCGAGCGGAGCTCGACCTCCGTGGGCAGGCGCACCCCTCCCGCCTCCACCCTCAGGACGAGGCGGCCGCCCACGAAGGCGATCGCCCAGGGCTCGGGGGCGGACGACGGGCTCATTCCTCTTCGGAGCGGTCCACGACGCCGTGCCCTCCGCACGAAGGGCAGATCAGAAGGCGCCTGTGGCGAACGTAGGCCACCGCGGGGTGCGGACGGACGTCCTGGGCGTCGAGCTTGACGGCGCAGCGAGGACATTCCGGGGCCAGGCCCGCGGCCCACGCCGCGCGCACGCGCTCCCGTTCGTCTGCGGTGAACGTTCTCACGACCCCCTCCCCAGACGCGGCTCCCGGCCCGAGCGAGCGGATACGCCGGGTCAGCAGGGCGACTCCCCTGGGTGTCCTTTCCTGTGAAGCACTATATTGTCGGGCTCGGCCTGGATCTGGCACCCCGGCCGCCTCCTTCTTCTCAGGACCGTCCCCGACGACGTCGGCACGGGCATCGATGACAACGTCCCTCTTCCAGCTGGCCGTGGCGAGCTCCGCGGTGCTGTCCGGAGCCCCCGGCCCCGGCGCGGGCGAGCCGACCGATCCGGTCCGCTACGACGGGTCGGCCGTCGAGATCGAGATCCTCACGCCCGCGGTGGCCTCCGCCGGGATCTCCGTCGACGGCAGGCTCGACGAAGAGGTGTGGGCCCAGGCGGCCCTGCTGGATGGGTTCACGCAGTTCGCGCCCGTCGAGGGAACGCCGGCTTCGCAGGTGACCGAGGTGTCGGTGCTCGTGGATGCGGATGCGATCTTCTTCGCGATCCGGGCCTACGACGACACGCCTTCGCAGATCCGCGCGACGCTCTCGGAGCGGGACTCCTTCACCTTCAGCGACGACTACGTCCGCATCGTGCTGGACACCTTCGACGACCAGCGGAGGGCGTACGTGTTCACCGTGAACGCCCTCGGGGTGCAGCACGACGGGCTGTGGAACGAGGGGGGCGGCAACACCGGTCGCCGGGGGCGGGGCCACTACGGCAGCCCCATCGACGACAACCCGGACTTCCTGTGGGAGTCCGACGGGGACATCACGGATTGGGGGTACCAGGTCGAGGTGCGCGTGCCCTTCAAGAGCCTGCGCTTTCCCGAGCAGGAGGTTCAGTCGTGGGGCCTGCAGATCGAACGGAAGATCCAGCGCAACGGCTTCGAGAGCTCGTGGGCGCCGATCACGGGGAACGTGGCCAACAAGCTGACGCAGGCCGGCAAGCTGAACGGGCTCCGGAATCTGGACATGGGGCTGTTCCTGGAGCTCAATCCGGTTCTGACGGGGTCGCGCAACGGGTCGCTGGACGCTGACGGCGCCTTCGGGCACGCAGACCCCGCCGGTGACTTCGGGCTGAACGCGACCTACGGGCTGACCTCGAACCTGACCCTCGACGCCACGTACAATCCCGACTTCAGTCAGGTCGAGGCCGACGCGGGCCAGGTGCAGGTCAACGAGCGCTTCGCGCTGTTCTTCTCCGAGAAGCGGCCGTTCTTCCTGGAGGGGACGGAGATCTTCGGAATGGCGAAGCAGCTCGTCTACACGCGCACGATCGCCAACCCGATCGCCGGCGGGAAGGTCACGGGCAAGGTCGGGGGGCTCAACGTGGGCTACCTGGGTGCGGTCGACGAGGCCTTCGAGGAGGGGCCGCCGAACACGTACGTGAACCTCGTGCGGGTCCGCGGCGACGTGGGCGCGTCGTCGACGCTGGGCGCGCTGTACACCGACCGCACGGTGAACGCCGGGGAGTTCAACCGCGTCGCGGGCGCGGACGCCCGCCTGCAGCTCGGGGGGCGCTACACCGTCAGCCTCCTGGGCGCCCGCAGCTACACCGACTCGGACGCGCTCGCCGGCCGGGAGAGCGGCAACCTGCTGAGCGCGAGCGTGGAACGGGCGGGCCGCAACTTCTCCTTCAATGCCGAGCTCGAGGACACGGACGCGCGCTTCCGGGCCGGGAGCGGCTTCTTTCAGCGCGTCGGGGACACGCAGCTCTCCTCGCGCATGTCGTACTCGTGGTATGGCGCCAGAGGGGCCGTGCTCGAGCAGATCAACCCGAGCATCGAGGCCCGCGGCTACTGGGACCACGATGCCTTCTGGGGCGGACGGGGTCTGGAGGAAGGCGAGGTCCAGCTCGGCTGGCGCTTCGGCTTCCGCGACAACGTGACCCTGTGGGGCAACGTGAAGCGGAGCATGTTCTCGTACGAGCCGGAGGCGTACGAGGGCCTCTTCGTCGAGGACCCGACGGGCGGCTTCACGCCCTTCCGGCCGGACCAGGGGCTGTTCGGCGGGCTGAGCTCACTCAGCCTTTCGTTCTGGGTGAACAAGTGGGAGCGCGTGCGCGGCAACGTCATGTACACGGCCAGCGAGACCCCGATCTTCGATCGCCGGTTCGGCGTCGCCGTGGAGCCGGCTCGATCGCACTTCGTCAACACGCGGCTCAACCTCTATCCGTCACGGGCGTTGGTCATGGAGGTGAGCGCGACGTTCAGCCGCCTGGCGCGGGTGGGCGACGGGGAGCGGCATTCCAGCGCGGTCATCCCGAGGGTGCGGGCGCAGTACCAGTTCTCCCGATCGCTCTTCCTGCGCGGCATCTTCGAGTACAGCAGCCAGGAGAGCATCGCGCTGCGGGACCCGTCGACCGGCCGGGCGCTGTACTCGTGCGACGGATCGGAGTGCTCCGCGCGAGCCGGCTCTCAGGGGCACGACTTCAGCGTCGAGGGGCTCCTGTCCTACGAGCCGTCGCCGGGGACCGTCTTCTTCCTGGGGTACACGCGGCGCATGGAGGACTCCGCGCGCTTCGACTTCCGGGAGGTCCGCCCCACGGCCGACGGGCTCTTCGTGAAGCTGAGCTATCGGTTCCGCATGTAGGCTCGGCGGAGCTACCGAGGCGTGAGGCCGGGAGGCGGCGGCAGGCCGCGGGCCGTCGCTTCGGGCTTCGTCGTGTTGCCGGGCCGGGGTGCGAGGCGGTAAGGTAGCGCGCTGAACCATTCTCAAGGGAAGCGAAGCGACGGTGGCGAAGGACGCGATCGAGATCGAAGGGACCGTGACGGAGGTCCTGCCCAACGCGACGTTCCGGGTCAGGCTGGAGAACGACCACGAGGTGCTGGCGTACCTTTCGGGCAAGATGCGCCAGAACTACATCCGCGTGCTGGAAGGGGACCGGGTCAAGATCGAGATGTCGCCGTACGACCTCACCCGGGGCCGGGTCACGTACCGCTACAAGTAGCGTACGCGTGGCTGCCGCCGGCCCCGGGACGTCGGTGGGGCCGAAACTCCTCCCGGATCCCCGCCGTAGGGAGGGGCGCACGGAACCGCGCCTGGCTTCGGAGGCCCCATGAAGTCGTTCGTCAAGCTCGCCCTCGCCGGGATCTCGGGCGTCGTGCTGCTCAAGCTCTTCGCCTCGATCGTGATCCCCCTCCTCGGGATGGCGCTGGGCCTCGTCGCGCTGGCGCTGAAGCTCGCCGTGCTGGTCGCCGTCGCCTTCTTCCTCTACTCGCTGCTGCGCAAGCGCGAGGACGAGGACCTCCGGGACGGGGAGATCGTCGTCGAGACCGAGGAAGCGGCCCGCCCGGACGAGTCCGGGGACGGAGGTTCAGGCCACGAAGGCTCGTAGACGCTCGAGCTGCTCGTCCGCGCCGAGCACGATGGCCTGATCGCCGCTCTCGATCCTGGTCTGGGATCACCGTCATGCACATCGAGTCCGCCCAGCTCCGGCCGTCGACCACCATGTAGCCCGGGTGCCGAATGCGATCAGGACGACGAGGACGAGCACCGCCCACAGCGTGCGATGGAAGAAGTTGGCCACGCCTGGGGATCGTGATCCGGGGCGTCGGTCGTGGCGGCGACCGGCCAGGAAGCTAGGAAATAAGCGGGGTTTCGGCCATTTTCGCTCTTGACGCCCCCATGGACGGCGCTTACCCTTCGTCATGTCGAGTCCCGAGGGGGCCCGGAAACTCTTGATTCCCGCGGCTTTTCGAGCGCTCGGCCAGGTTTTCGCCGACGTTCGCCAGGCCTGCACCCCGGTGGCGGCTCTGGCCGCGACCCAATCCCCATCTCGTTCCAAAGGAGCCGCCAGATGAACAAGTCCGACCTCGTCGACGCCCTCGCAGACAAGACCGGCATGACGAAGGCCGACGCGACGCGGGCGGTCGACGCCATGTTCTCGCCGGACGGGGGCATCATCGCCGGCGCGCTGAGGGGCGGCGCCCGGGTTCAGATTACCGGCTTCGGCACCTTCGAGGCGAAGCATCGCAAGGCCCGCATGGGCCGCAACCCGCGGACCGGACAGGCGATTCAGATCGCGGCATCGAAGACGCCGGGCTTCCGGGCGGGCAAGGGCCTCAAGGACGCCATCCAGTAGGCACGACCGCGATCGGACGGGTGTGACGGCGCCGTCGTCGCACTGGCGGTAGCCGCGCCTCGAGC
>JBFFWJ010000028.1:0-14006 GCA_041570315.1 Longimicrobiales bacterium
CACCTGGATCTTCAGGCGAAGGCCCCCGAGCTCGCCGGCGATCTCGTCGAGCTTGACGGCGCCCGCCGGGTCGGTGATCACCGCGTCGATCTCGGCCGCCTCCACGCGGTACGCGATGTCGTGCGCCGTGAGCTGGACGGTCGTCGGGATCGCGATGACGTCGGCCTTCGTGAGCCCGACCATCGCTTCCCACCAGGCGGGCACGCTCGGCAGGTTGACCATGACCTGCTCGCCGCGCTTCAGGCCCGTGCCGCGGATGGCCTCGGCGAGCCGGTCCGAGCGCTCGGAGAGCTCGGCGAAGGTGAGCGCGCGCTCGGCTCCGTCCTCGCCCACCCACCAGAGCGCCCGCTCCCCGGGCTGCTCGCGCGCCCATCGGTCGACGACGTCGTGGCCGAAATTGAAGTGGGCCGGTCGGTCCAGCCGGTACGCGGAGCGCGCGGCGCGGTACTCGGCCAGATCGGAGAAGCGGGTCCTCGCGCGGGCGGGGGCCGCGCTGGTCACGGGTGACCCCGCAGCGCCATCGCGCCTTCGACGCGGGCTCGCGCCATCTCCTCGGCCGCGCGTCGTGGCCGCACGCCCTCGGTGCACGTGCGCTCGAGGACCTCGCGCGTGTTGCGGCCGATCTTGTCCTCGATCTGCGGGAACACGCTCGCCTCGCTGCCGCCGTGGAGCTCCACGACCGCGCAGATCACGCCGCCCGCGTTGGCGATGAAGTCGGGGACGACCACCACGCCCTTCTCGTGCAGCCGCGCCTCGGCGGCGGGGGTCGCGGGGATGTTCGCGCCCTGCAGGACGAGCTTGGCCCGGATGCCCTCCACGTTCTCCTCGTGGATGCAGTCGGGTCGGGCCGCCGGGATCAGGATGTCGAAGGGCAGGGCGAAGAGCTCGTGCTGCCCGATCCGACGGCCGCGGCCGTACCCGGTGACGCTGCCCGTGTCCCGCTTCGCGGCGACGAGCGCGTCCACGTCGATTCCGTCCGGGTCGTGGATGGCGCCCTTGGAGTCGCTCGCGGCGACCAGCGTGACGCCCCTGTCGGCGAGGAAGCGTGCCGCGGGGCGGCCCACGTTGCCGAAGCCCTCGATCGCGAGCGTCGCGCGGGACAGGTCCAGCTTGGCGAAATCGGCCGCGATCCCCGCGCACACGGCGAGCCCGAAGCCGGTCGCTCCGAGCTCGTCCAGCGGAATCCCGCCCACGACCCGCGGCAGCCCCACCGACCTGCCGATCTCGTCGAGGATCCAGGCCATGCACGTCTCGTCCGTGCCCATGTCGGGACCCGGCACGAAGTCGGTCATGTCCCGGATGGCCCGGGCGAAGGAGCGGATCAGCCGCTCCTTGCCGGGGGTTGTCGGATCGGCCAGGATGCCGGCCTTGCCGCCGCCGTGAGGAAGCCCGGCGCCGGCATTCTTCAGCGTCATCGCCCGCGCGAGCCGGGAGACCTCCTCGGTCGTCACGTCGGGTGCCATGCGCACGCCCCCGACCGAAGGGCCGCAGGCGACGTTGTCGACGACCACGACGGCCCGGAGCCCCGTGACCGCGTCGTGGAGGTGGGTGATACGGAGGGGTCCGAGCTCGTCGCACAGGCGCTCGAACTCGAAGGAAGACGTGGTCATCGGACACCTTCCCGGTGCGGTTTCCGTCCCGTGGCAGGGTCTCGACCGGAAGCTAGCGCGGAGGGTCCGCCGGCTCTGTCGGGCGCTCGCCCTGGGCGGGCGTGGGGGGAAGTCGCCGGCTCGGCCGGGAGGGGCGACGGGGTGGAGCGACCGCGGTGGCTGCCGAGGACGTTCGGCGAGCCGAAAGGTCGGGGGCGGCTACCGGTTGGCCGCCCGCCAATCCTCGAGGAAGGCCTCCGCGCACTGGTCGGCGAGCGTCCAGATCACGTGGAGCTGCTGGGCCGTGTAGCTGCCCACCCAGCTCTCGAGCCAGGTGACGACCGTGCGGCCGTCCCCGTCCGGCCGGTGATGCGAGACGCGGACGGCGTAGACGATCAGCCCGCTGTCGTAGAACGTGTCGACGTGGCACAGGAGGTGGGTGGGCGCGCCGGGCTCCAGCCTCGGCCCGCCCTCCGCGGCGCCGATCGCTTCCTCGAAGCCCATGAGCAGCGCCGCGCGAAACTGGTCGGCGGTCGCGCCGCCGGCGCTCATCGTGATCATCTCGTCCCAGACGGCGGAGGCTCGGACGGCGACCTCCTCGAGACCCGTGAGGGCAGCGGGATCCCCGATGTCCTGCGCGGCGACGGGAGCGACGGCGGCGGCGAGGCTCGCGAGGCACGCGATGGTCGCGTCCGCGGATCGGCGTCGGGTGCTGGGCGGGATCGTCGGTGGCATCCGGTCGGGCAGCGCGAAGGGGTCGGGCCGAAAGGTAACGCGACCGACTCCGATTCGGACGCGGCGGCCAACGAGCGCGAGGCGCGGGGTGTCCTCGGTGACGAGAGCACACCACCCCGACCGACCGAGCGACGATGATGGTGACACGACGAGACTGGCTCCGATGCACCGCGGCCGCGGGCGCCGCGCTCACGGTGGACCCCGGCCTGCTTCGGGCCCTCGCACCGCAGGAGGCGATGACGCGCGCGATCCCGTCGACCGGCGAGCGGATTCCGGTCGTCGGGCTGGGCGGCGCGAACACCTTCTCGGCCGCGGCGCGCAACGAGGACGTCGAGCGCCTCTCGGCCGTGCTCCGGGCGTTGGTCGCGGACGGGGGCTCGGTCCTCGACACCGCGCCGGGATACGGCGCCTCCGAGGAGGTCGCGGGCCGGATCGCGGCCGACCTCGGCATCGCCGACAGGATCTTCTGGGCGACCAAGCTCAACGTCGCCCGCGGGGGGCGCGGAGGCAGGGGCGGACGAGGAGGCGGGGCGGGGGCCCCCTCGGCGGCCGATCCCGAGGAGGCGCGCGCGCAGCTCGAGCGCTCCTTCGAGCGGCTGCGCGTGCCCGTGATCGACCTCGTCCAGGTCCACAACATGGGCGACCCGCCGACGCAGCTCGGCATCCTGAAGGAGTACAAGGCCGCCGGACGCGTTCGCTACATCGGGATCACCACCACGAGCGACGGACAGTATCCGGCCCTGGAGGAGGTCATGCGCAGCGAGCCGATCGACTTCATCGGCATCGACTACGCCGTCGACAACCGGCTCCCGGAGGAGCGGATCTTCCCGCTCGCGCAGGAGCGGGGCATCGCGGTCATGGTCTATCTGCCCTTCGGCCGGAACCGTCTCTGGGGCCGGGTCGGCGACCGGCCCGTCCCGGAGTGGGCCGCGGACTTCGGTGCGACCACGTGGGCGCAGTTCTTCCTCAAGTTCACGCTGGCGCATCCGGCCGTCACCGTGGTCACGCCCGGCACCAGCCGCGCCGAGCACATGCGCGACAACCTGGGCGCGGCGCGGGGCCGCCTGCCCGACGAGGGGGAGCTCCGGCGCATGGTCGAGACCGTGGAGGCGCTGCCACCGGCCGGCTGAGCACGGCTTCCGCTGGGGCGGTCCGGACGCTCCTCCCGCCTGGGGACGGGGCGCCGCCGCCCCGGGCCCGCCCCACTCCCTCGCGGCCGGGGCGGCCCCCTGGCGGCTGGCGTCGACACAACCGAGAATGCGGGGTGGAAGCGCGCCGTCGCGATCGCGTCTCCGCTCGGGGGAGGCGCGCGGCCCGCTCCAAGGAGGCTCCATGTCGAAGAACGATCTTCCGCGCCGTGTCCGCGTCCTCGCGTCCGGGTCCCTCGGGGCGTGCGCCGCCGCTCTGCTCGCCGCAGCGCCCGCCGCGGCCCAGGCTCACACGACGGCGGCGGTCGACTCGCTGCGCCAGATCCAGTCGATCTCGCCGACCTTCGGACCGGCGGGCACGCGCGTGCATCTCTCCACGCTGAACCTTCCGGTCCAGGCGAAGGTGCACGTGGGCTACGGGGCCACGCGGACGGGGTTCGAGGCGCTCTTCGAGGTGCAGCAGGGGATGTGGGGCGATATCGAGACGGAGCTGTCGGTGCCGGCGTCCGCGCCGTGGGACCGCGCGATCGTGTTCGTGGCCTTCAACGCGATCTTCAGCCCGATCGGGCTCTCCGAGCCCTTCCACGTGATCAACGGAGAGGGGCTGGTGCGGCGGACCGGCCGGATCACCGCCGAGGCCGACGGATGCTCGACGATGCGTGACCAGGACGGGTACCTGTACGCGCTGACCGGCGACCTCGTCCGCACGCTGTCGGTCGGCGACGAGGTGACGGTGGACGGCACCTACGCCCCGTCGGGTCCGTGCATCGACGAGAACACGCTCGGCGTGGTGGCGGTCCGCCCCGTCCGGTGAGGGCGGGCCGGGCCGGGAGCGCTGCTTGAAGAGGCTCCCGACCCTCAACCGCCACAGCGCGCGGGTCACGCAGGAGCCGGCCCGCGCCAGCGCCCGGGCCATGCTGCACGCCACGGGCCTGACGTCCGAGGACATGGACCGGGCCCAGGTCGGCATCGCCTCGATGTGGTGGGAGGGCAACCCCTGCAACATGCACCTCCTCGACCTCGCAGAGGCGGCGGCCGACGGGGTTCGCGACGCAGGCCTCG
This sequence comes from Longimicrobiales bacterium, assembly GCA_041570315.1. Taxonomy (GTDB): domain Bacteria; phylum Gemmatimonadota; class Gemmatimonadetes; order Longimicrobiales; family Gaopeijiaceae; genus JBFFWJ01. The sequence continues at coordinate 4,535 of JBFFWJ010000028.1, forward strand.
TGCCGATGCGCTTCAACACGATCGGCGTCAGCGACGGGATCTCGATGGGCACGGACGGCATGAGCTTCTCCCTGCCGTCGCGCGACCTGATCGCGGATTCGATCGAGACGGTGCTGCGCGCGCAGTGGTACGACGGGGCCCTGACGATCCCGGGATGCGACAAGAACATGCCGGGGTCTCTGATGGCGATGGGTCGGGTGAACCGCCCGTCCCTGATGATCTACGGGGGCACGATCGCGCCGGGGCGCCTGGGCGAGGAGAGGCTCGACATCGTCAGCGCGTTCGAGGCGTACGGGCGCCTGATCGCAGGCGAGATCGACGCGGAGCGGATGGACGAGGTGGTGCGCCACACGTGTCCGGGTCCCGGCGCATGCGGGGGGATGTACACGGCGAACACGATGGCGAGCGCGGCCGAAGCGCTGGGGATGACGCTCCCCTACTCCTCCTCGACACCGGCGGCCGACCCGCGCAAGCTCGAGGAGTGCCGCGCCGCGGGCGCCGCCCTGCGGGGCCTCCTGGAGGCCGACGTGCGGCCCCGGGACATCATGACGCGCCCGGCGTTCGAGAACGCGATGGTGCTCGTCACGGCGCTGGGGGGGTCGACCAACGCCGTCCTGCACCTGATCGCGGTGGCGCACTCGGTGGGCGTCGAGCTCGGGCTCGACGACTTCCAGGCGGTCAGCGACCGGACGCCCTGCCTGGCCGACCTCAAGCCGAGCGGGCGCTTCGTCATGGAGGATCTCGACGCGGTCGGCGGGGTGCCTGCCGTGCTCAAGCTGCTGCTGGAGGCCGGGCTTCTCGACGGGTCGTGCCTCACGGTCACGGGCCGGACGCTCGCGGACAACCTGCGCGACGTGCCCGGGCTGTCCGACGGGCAGGGCGTGATCCGGGGGCTCGACGACCCGATCAAGAAGACGGGGCACCTCCGCATCCTGCGCGGAAGCCTGGCGCCCGACGGCGCGGTGGCGAAGATCACGGGCAAGGAGGGCGAGCGCTTCGAGGGACCCGCCCGGGTCTTCGACCGCGAGGAGGCCGCGCTGGAGGCGCTGGAGCGCGGGGAGGTCGCCCCCGGAAGCGTCGTCGTCATCCGCTACGAGGGCCCGAGGGGAGGGCCGGGGATGCCCGAGATGCTCACCGTGACCTCCGCGATCGTCGGGGCGGGGCTGGCAGGGTCCGTCGCGCTCGTCACGGACGGTCGCTTCTCGGGCGGGAGCCACGGGTTCGTGGTGGGGCACGTGGGGCCCGAGGCGCAGGACGGGGGACCGATCGCGCTCGTGCGCGACGGTGACCCGATCGCCATCGACGCGGTCGCGAACACGATCGAGTGGCGGGTCGGAGAGGCGGAGCGGGAGGCGCGCAGGGGGGGGTGGACCGCGCCGCCGCTTCCGGTGTCGAGTGGGGCGCTCCTCAAGTACGTCCGCTGCGTCGCCCCCGCGTCCCGCGGCTGCGTGACCGACGCGTGAGGGTCGCCGTCGTCGGGGCCGGTGGGCTCGGCAGCTACGTGGGGGCGGTGCTCGCGCGGGTCGGCCACGACGTGACGCTGGTGACCCGCGGAGCCCACCTCGACGCGATCCGGGAGCGAGGCCTGCGCGTCGAGACCGTGAGCGGGGACTTCGAGGTCAGACCGGCCTGTGCCGTGTCGGCGCTCGACCTCGCGGGCGCGGATCTCACCCTGGTGGGCGTCAAGGCCTACTCGCTCGACGACGTCGCCGATCAGGTCGCCCACCTCGCGCGCACGGGATCCGTGGTGGTGTCCCTCCTCAACGGGGTGACCGCGAGCCAGAGGCTGGCTCGGGCCGGCGTGCCCGCCGACCGCCTCGTGGACGGTGTCGCGTACATGACCGCCTTTCGGACCGAGCCGGGCCGCATCGTCAGGCACGCGGCCCACCACCGTCTCGTCGTGGGCTCGTCGACCGGAGCGGGTGGGGAGGCGCTCGGTCGCATCGCGGAAGCCTTCGAGGGAACCGGGGTCGAGATCGAGCGGGCCGCCGACATCGCCGTGGAGCTGTGGAGCAAGATGGCCGTCGTGTGCGCGCTCTCGGTCGTGTGCGCCCTGGCCGGGACGTCGATGGGACCGCTGCGGGCACACCCGTTCGGCGCCGAGTTGCAGCGGCGGGCGATCGCGGAGGTCACGGCCCTCGCGCGGGCGCGCGGCGTCGAGCTGGCCGGGGATGCCGAGCAGCGCATCGGATCGAAGCTCGACGCCTTTCCGGAGGACTTCGTGCCCTCCGTGATCCACGACCTGAGGAGCGGTCGTCGGACCGAGATGGACGACCTCGGGGGCGTCGTCGCCCGGCTGTCCCGCGCGGCAGGGCTCGAGGCGCCGCTGCACGAGGCCGCGACGCTGGCGGTTCAGCTCGCGGAGCCTGCCAGGTAGTCGCGGACGCGCCGAAAGCCCGTCTCCATCCTCTCGAGATCGTGGACGAGCGGGCCGTACGAGATCCGGATCGCGGTGCGCAGGCTCTCTCCGAAGCCGCTTCCCGGCACGAAGATGACGCCGGTGCGGGCGAGCACCTCGCGCACGAAGTCGTCGCCGTCCCGCCGGACGTCGGCCACGACGTAGAGCCCGCCCTGCGGGGGGAGGTAGCGGAGGCCGAGGTACTGCTCGACGCACCGGCACGCGCACTCCGCGGCGGCGCGGTACTCCTCCCGCGCGGCGTCCAGGTAGCGCCGCAGCGACCCGTCGGGAACCGCCTTGTCCAGGTAGCTCGCGAGGGCGTGCTGGTGGACCGTGTCCCCGCACAGCGCGGTGCTCTGCTGCACGACCTCCAAGGCTTCGACGACCTCCGGCGCCGCCTCGATCCACCCCAGCCGGCGGCCGAGGCCGCGGCACCACTTCGAGTTGGAGTGGATGCGGACGAGGTTCGGGTGGTCGACGGGGCTCGCGGCGAAGTGGGCCGGCTCCTCGACGAAGCACTGCGCCCGGTAGGCGAAGTCGACGGCGACGAAGCAGCCCGCGGCGTCGGCGAGCTCGAGGACACGCTCGAACACGTCGTCGGGCACGATGCGGCTGGTCGGATTGTCGGGCGAGGAGAAGAGCAGCAGGCGCGGCCGCTCCCGGGCGAGCACGACCTCGAGGTCCCTCAGGATTCGATCGGCGTCCTCCATGTAGCTCCACGCATCGGGATCGAGCACCCGCAGCCACCGCACCTCCACGCCGAGCGGCCCGAGGTCGAGCTGCGGCACGTAGTTGGCATAGGACGGGTCGAAGAGGAGCACCCGGTCACCCGGGTCGAGCAGGGCCGTGAACAGCGTGTGCGTGAGCTGGGTCGAGCTCTGTCCCACGATGAGGTGCTCGTCCGCGAGCCCCCGGGTCCCGTAGAGCGCCCGATCCGCCTCCAGCAGGGCTTCGCGCAGCCGGGGAAGGCCCCTCGTCGGCGAATACGCGCCGAGCTCGTGGAAGAGGCGCGGATCGTCGGCCACCCGGCGGTACTCCTCGCGGAGCCCCTCCGGCGCCTCGTGATCGACCCATCCCCCCGCGAACGAGACCACGTCGTCCGGATCGAGCCCGAGCGCGGCGATGTTGCGGCGGTCCGCGAGCTTCATGATCTCGCGGATCGGCGACTTCTTGAGCTGGCCTTCGCGGAGGCGCGCGGAGACGGGCGGGGTCGGCATGGGGCGTGGGCGTCGGAGTGGACCGGTGATCGGAATGGACCGGTGAATGGATCGTGCGGCGACGCACCGTCTATCGGGGTTCGCTCTCCGGATGTCAACTCGGGCCGCAGGCCAACCCTTCCATCGCCGTTCGCATCCATTACCATACCGCCGCGCGACTACGTCTGTACTTCACCCCGCGGCCCCGATCGAAGCGATGGAAACTACCGAGACCAGGACGCTCGACATCGAGGTCATCCAGGCCAAGATCCAGCAGGAGAGCGCCTTCGTCGAGCGCCTCCTCAGCGAGGTCTCCCGGGTGATCGTCGGTCAGAAGACGATGGTGGAGCGGCTCCTCGTCGGGCTGCTCGCCGACGGGCACGTCCTCATGGAGGGCGTGCCCGGCCTCGCCAAGACGCTCACCGTGCGGACGCTGGCTCAGGCGATCGACACGACGTTTCGGAGGCTGCAGTTCACCCCCGACCTGCTGCCGGCCGACCTGATCGGGACCCTCGTGTACGACCCCAAGGACCAGGAGTTCAAGACCAAGAAGGGCCCGATCTTCGCCAACATCATCCTGGCCGACGAGATCAACCGGTCGCCGGCCAAGGTCCAGTCGGCCCTGCTCGAGGCGATGCAGGAGCACACGGTCACGATCGGCGAGCACAGCTACCGCCTCGACGACCCCTTCCTCGTCCTGGCCACCCAGAATCCGATCGAGCAGGAGGGGACGTACCCGCTGCCGGAGGCGCAGGTCGACCGCTTCATGCTGAAGCTGTCCGTCGAGTATCCGGACGGAGACGAGGAGCTCCAGATCATGCGCCGGATGTCGGGCGGCCCGCCCCCGGAGGTGAGCCCGGTCGTCACCCCGGACGAGATCGTGCGGGCGAGGTCCGCAGCCCAGCTGATCTACATGGACCAGCAGGTCGAGCGCTACATCGTCGACCTCGTGCTGGCCACGCGCGACCCCGCGGCGTACGGGCTCGACGACCTGGTCGGCCTCATCTCCTACGGCGCCTCGCCACGCGCGACGATCTGCCTGGCGAAGACGGCCCGCGCGCACGCCTTCCTGCGCAGACGCGGCTTCGTCACGCCCGACGACGTCCGCGCCCTGGGCATGGACGTGCTGCGGCACCGCGTCCTCGTCACCTACGAGGCGGAGGCCGAGGAGGTCACCCCCGAAGACGTCGTGCGCCGGGTCCTCGACAGCGTCGAGGTTCCCTAGCCGGACGGGGCGCGCCCATGATCCCGCGCGAGATCCTCAAGAAGGTCCGTCGCATCGAGATCGCGACGCGGGGCCTCGTCAACGAGGTCCTCTCGGGAGAGTACCACTCGGTCTTCAAGGGGCGTGGGATGAGCTTCGCCGAGGTGCGGGAGTACCAGTACGGCGACGACATCCGCAGCATCGACTGGAACGTGACGGCCCGCAACGGCTCGCCCTTCGTCAAGGTCTTCGAGGAGGAGCGAGAGCTCACGGTGATGCTGCTCGTCGACGTGAGCGCGTCCGGCGATTTCGGCACCCGGGACCGGATGAAGGGTGAGGTGGCCGTGGAGATCTGCGCCCTGCTCGCGTTCAGCGCGATCAAGAACAACGACAAGGTGGGGCTCATCATCTTCTCGGACCGCGTGGAGAAGTTCGTGCCGCCCCGAAAGGGCCGGCGTCACGTCCTGCGGGTGCTCCGCGAGCTCCTCTACCACGAGCCCCGGGGCCGGGGGACCGACCTCGCGGCGGCGCTCGATTACCTGGCGCACGTGCAGCGCAAGCGTGCGGTGGCCTTCCTCGTCTCGGATTTCCGGGACGAGGGCTTCGACAGGTCGCTCGCGGTCGCGGGACGCCGCCACGACCTGGTGGCCGTGCGCATGGGAGACGAGCGCGAGCGGGACATCCCTCCGCTCGGCCTGCTGGAGCTCGAGGATCCGGAGACGGGGGAGCGCATCGTCGTGAACACGTCGGCGGCGGGCTTCCGCGAGGCGTTCGGCGGAGCCGACCGGGACCGCCGTGAGCGGCTCGACCGCGCGCTGCGCCGCAGCAGGGTCGACGTGATCGACATCGAGACCGGTCGGCCCTACGCGGAGCCGCTCATGCGCTTCTTCCAGGAGCGCATGAGGAGGAGGCGATGACCGCCCGCCGAGCGAGGTGGGCCTTGGGCTCGGCGGGGCTGGCGGTGCTGGCGGCTTTGGGGCCGGGCGGGCCGGCGGCCGGCCAGGCGCGGATCCTGACCGAGGTCGACACGACGCTCGTGACGGTCGGGGACCGCATCACCCTGTCGGTCACGGTGGAGCACGCGGGTGGGACGACCGTGGCGTGGCCGGACTCGCTCGCGCTGGCGCCGTTCGAGGTTCTCGATGCGCGTGCTTCGGGCCCCGACGCGGTCGGGGACCGGAGCGTCTCGGCGCTCACGCTCAGCCTGGCCGCGTTCGAGCTCGGGGAGCTCGAGATCCCGAGCTTCGAGGTCCAGGTGCTGGGCCCGGGTGCGGACGTGCAGCGCCTCGGGACCGACCGATTCTCGGTCGAGGTGGTCTCGGTGGGCCGGGACGAGACGGGCGACATTCGGGACATCCGTGGCCCGCTGTCCCTTCCGGTCGGGGCGTTCCGCGTGGCCCTGTACGCTCTCGCGCTCCTCGCGGCGGCGCTGCTGGGCTACCTCCTCCATCGCCGACGGCGTCGGCCGGCGCGGAGCCGGGAGGAGCCGGCCCGCGGCGTCCCGGCGCGACCGGCGCACGAGCTCGCGCTGGAGGCCCTCGCGAGGCTCGAGGCCTCCCCGCTGCTCGGGCGCGGGATGGTCAAGGAGTTCCACATCGAGCTCGCCGATATCATGCGGACGTACGTGGAGCGGCGCTTCGCGATCGACGCCCTGGAGATGACGACGGCCGAGCTCCTGCCCGCGCTCGGTCGCCGGGGAGCCGACCACGTCGCGGTGGACGACCTCCGGCGCCTCCTGGAGCAGTGCGACCTGGTCAAGTTCGCCAAGGTGCGCCCCGGGCCGGAGGAGAGCCTGGCCGCGCTCGAGCTCGGCCGCGTGCTCGTCGAGCGGACCACGCCGCGGGTCTCCGAGCCCGCCGCCGCCGGGGGAGGCTAGATGTTCCGCTTCGAGGACCCCTGGCTTCTCCTGCTGCTCCTGGGCATCCCGCTCGGGTATTGGCTGCGCCGGCGCGCCGAGCCGGCCCGCTCCGGCGCCCTCCGCTACTCCGCCGTCGATGCCGTCCGGGCCGCGGGTCTCGGCCGAAGCCGCTGGCGGCACCGGATCCCCGGGCTGCTGCGGGCCCTCGCCTTCGCCGCCCTCGTCCTCGCCATGGCGAGGCCCCAGACGGGCGTGACCACCGAGGACGTGCGCACCGAGGGCATCGACATCGTCCTCGTGCTGGACATCTCCACCTCGATGCTCGCCGAGGACCTCGAGCCGAACCGCCTCGGCGCCGCCAAGACCGTAGCGGCCGACTTCGTGTCGGGCCGGGTCAACGACCGCATCGGCCTGGTCGCCTTCGCCGGTCAGGCGTTTACCCAGGTGCCGCTCACGCTCGACTACGGCGTCGTCACGACGCTGCTGGGCGAGCTCGACGTCGGCATGATCGAGGACGGCACGGCCGTGGGCATGGGCCTGGCGACCGCGGTGAAGCGGCTCCAGGCGTCGAGCGCGGAGTCGAAGGTGGTCGTGCTCCTCACCGACGGGCGCAGCAACCGGGGCGAGATCGGGCCGGTGACGGCCGCTCGGATGGCTCAGGCGCTCGGCGTGCGGGTCTACACGATCGGGGCCGGCTCCCGCGGAACGGCCCGAGTGCCGGTCGACGACCCCCTGCGGGGTCCCACCTACGCGAGCATGCGCGTCGACATCGACGAGCAGACGCTCCAGCAGATGGCCGATCTGACGGGCGGGCGCTACTTCCGGGCCACGGACACCGAGAGCCTCGCCGCGATCTGGGAGGAGATCGACGAGCTGGAGCGGACCGAGATCGAGGTTCGCAACTTCACGCAGTACGCCGAGCGCTTCCCGCTGCCGCTGGGACTCGGCCTTCTCCTGCTCGTCGGCGAGGTCGGGCTCTCGAGCACCGTGTTGAGGAAGCTGCCCTGATGTTCCGCTTCGGCGCCGCGATGTGGCTGTGGGCGATCGGGCTCCTTCCGGCCCTGGCCGTGGGCTTCTGGCTCGCGGGTCGAGCCCGCCGCCGGGCCCTCGCCCGCTTCGGCGATCCCGAGCTCGTCGCCCGGCTCAGCGCCTCCGTGAGCGTCCCGGCCCGGCGCGCGAAGGCGGCGCTCGTCCTCGCGGCCGTGGGGTTCCTCGCCCTCGCCCTCGCGCGCCCGCAGTTCGGCACCCGCGTCGAGACCGTGCGCAGGGTGGGACAGGACATCGTCGTGGCGGTGGACCTGTCGCGGTCCATGCTCGCCGAGGACCTGTCCCCGAACCGCCTGGAGCGCGCGAGGCTGGCGATCCTCCGGCTCATGGAGCAGCTGGACGGGGACCGCATCGGCCTGGTCGCGTTCGCGGCCGACGCCTTCGTGCAGAGCCCGCTCACCGTGGACTACGCCGCCGCCGGCATGTTCCTGGACGCGATGCACCCCGACATGATGCCGGTGCAGGGGACCGACCTCGGCGCCGCGCTCCGGGTATCACTCGACGCCCTGGAGGACGGGGCGCGGGAGTCGCGGGTGCTGGTGCTCGTGACCGACGGTGAGGATCACGAGGACGACTACGCCGATATGCTCGAGCGCACGCGCCAGGAAGGGGTCGAGCTGCACGTCGTCGGGATCGGGAGCACCGAGGGGGTGCCCATCCCCGAGTACGACGAGCAGGGCCGGCGCCGGGGCTTCCTGCGCGACGAGGAGGGGTCGGTGGTCACCACGCGCCTCGAGGAAGCGACGATCCGCCGGCTCGTGGAGTCGTCCGGGGGCAGCTACGTTAGAGCGGGCTCCGGGGGCACGGCCTTCGAGGACCTCGTGGACCGGATCGCGAGGGGGGAAGGCGAGGCGCTCGAGGAACGGCAGGTCACGCAGTTCGAGGAGCAGTACCAGATATTCCTGGGACTCGGCCTCCTCCTGCTCTTCGGCGAGTGGCTCCTCACCGACCGGCGGCGGCCGGCCGCGGCGTGGAGCGGGAGGTTCCGGTGAGCGCCCTGCTGCGGTCCACCGCGCTCGGGATGGCCCTCTTCGCGTGGATGGGCGCGGTCGCGGCGTCGCCCGCCGACGCGCAGCGCCCGCAGGTGCGGGAGGGCAATCGGCTCTACGAGCAGGGCCGCTTCGAGGAGGCCCACCAGAGGTACCTGGAGGCGCTCGCCGCAGATCCGGAATCCGGGCTCATCCGCTTCAACGACGGCAACGCGCTGTATCAGAGCGCGGACTACCAGCGCGCGCTCGAGGCGTATCTGCGGGCGCTCGAGTCCGAGGATCCCGCCCTCCAGTCCGCGGCATGGTACAACCTCGGCAACACCCTGTACCGCCAGCAGCAGCTCGAGCAGAGCCTCGAGGCCTACAAGCAGGCGTTGCGGCTCGCCCCTCGGGACCCCGACGCGAAGCACAACCTCGAGCGCGTCCTCGAGGAGCTCGAGCAGCAGCAGCAACAGCCGCAGCCGCAGGATCAGGAGCAGGAGCCCGACGAGGAGGACGAGGATCAGCAGGAGCAGCAACCGCAGCCGCAGCCGCAGGCCGGCGACCAGCCGGAAGACCAGGAGCCGCAGGAGCAGCCCGGGGAGCCGCCCCCCGCCGAGGATGAGCAGGAGGGCGAGGCGCGCCGCGAGCCCGGAGAGATGACCCCGCAGGAGGCGGAGCGCCTGCTCGACGCGGTGGAGGAGGACCCCGACGAGGTGGACCGGCCGCGGGCCTCCGCTCGCGGGCGCCTTCCCCGCAAGCCGTGGTAGCGACCGTGCCCGGCTCACGCGCGTCCAGGGC
>JBFFWJ010000029.1:0-13904 GCA_041570315.1 Longimicrobiales bacterium
CATCTGGGCGAGGTCGATGTCGAGGCTCGCGGCGAACTCGGTCTCCTCGATCACCTGGAACTCGACCGCGACCGGGTCGTCGCCGCACGCGGCCACCCCCAGGAGCGGCACGACGGCCAGCCCTCGCCGGATTCCGAGCCTGGTCCGTCTACGAAGGTGCATGGGTCTCCCTTCCTCTCTCTCTGTGGCGCGGGCCGGCCCCGTCCGTCGGGGCCCACCCATCGTCCGCTTCGTCGGTCAGCCGCCCGCGGCCCTCGCCGGAAGCTCCGCCTCCAGCGTCTCCGGGTCGACCATCGGCTGCCACACCTGGATCGCCGGGAAGGTGGACAGGAACCACCGCACCGAGCCCAGGTAGAGCCCGAGGAACATCAGGCCGATGAGCGGCTGCCACACCGTGAAGATCGGGTCGCCCTCGTGGTGCAGCGACGGGGCGAGCATCCCGTACCGCTCGAGCCACAGGCCGAGGAGGATGATCGACGTGAAGAAGGCCAGCAGCCCGGGCCGCATCTTGGGCCGGCGTCCGATCAGCCCCGCGAAGGGAATCACGAAGCAGAGGACGATCACGAGCGTGGAGTACCCGCCCCACGGCTCCGCGGAGCGCCGCACGATCCATTCCTGCTCCCACGGGAGCTTTCCGTACCAGATGACGATGTACTGGCTGAAGAACAGGTAGGTCCAGAAGACGCAGAACGCGAAGGCGAGCTTGCCCACGTCGTGGCGCTGCTGGAGCCCGATCAGGTTCCGGAAGTCCCTGTGCCTCGTCCGGACGTACATGGCCCACAGCGCGGTCGCGGCGATCCCGCCCCAGAAGGCGCCCATGAAGAACCAGGGGCCGAACATCGTGCTGAACCAGTGAGGCTCGAGCGACATGATCCAGTCGTAGGAGACGATCGTCATCACCACCGCGTAGAGCAGCGCGATCGCCGGCCCCATCGTCGTCATGCGCTTGTAGCTCGCGACCTCCTCCTGCTCCTGTCCCATCCACCCCGTCGTGAGGCGCTCGCGCCACGTCTTGCGGCCCGCGTCGTCCTCCTCCGAGCGCGCCGTGAGGCCCATGTCGGGCCGGACCGCGAGATACACGAAGTAGACGGCCAGGCCGAAGAGCGCCGCCACCCCCACCACGTTCCGCGTGATCAGGAACGGCAGGTTGAGGTAGCTCTCCTTCTGCTGGACGATCGGGTCGGATTCCATCATCTCGACCCAGGGGAAGTAATCGGCCCCCAGGCCGAGCATCGGGAGCATCAGGATGAAGGAGAGGGGCAGGAAGGCCGCGAACGACTGGCTGATGCGCCGTAGCGACCAGTTCCACTTCGCCTTCACGATCCACGTCGCGACCGCGAAGAGCACGCCGCCGATCGAGATGCTCGTGAAGTAGAGCCAGTTGGTGACGTAGCCGATCCAGGCCGCGTCGGGATCCTGGGTCAGCCGCACGACGAAAGAAAGCAGCCCGACGACGAACATGGCGCCGAAGGCCAGGTTCGCGTTGCGCGAGCGGGGCAGGTACCGGACCGGAACGTCGGTGGGGATGTGGTGCTGCATCTACTCGTCCTCCGCCGCGGGCGCGTTCCCCGCCTGGGCCTGGAGCCGCCGCACGTAGTTCACGACGTGCCACCGGTCGAAGTGCGCGATCCGGTCTCCGTAGGCCGGCATCACCCCGCGGCCGACGCGGATCATCGCGTAGATGTACTGGTCGGAGTACGCAGCGACCTGCGCGCCCGAGAGGTTGTAGGCCGGAAGGAGGAGGTGCTTGTCCGCGATGTAGGCGTTCGCTCCGACACCATCCGGCCCGTGGCAGACCACGCAGAACCGCAGGTAGATCTCCTCACCGCGCCCGAGCGAGGCCGGATCGTCCGGCTCGGTGGGATTCACGAGGCCCTGGATCACCGGGTTGCCCACCCCCGGCAGGCCCAGATCCGCCTGCGTGAAGTACGGGATCGCGACGCCTTCGGGCTGCCCGAGATTCACCTCTCCGAGCGCACTCGGAAAGTTGCCGGCCGCGAACGGCACCGAGCCCTCCGCCGGCGGACGCGTGTTCTCGTACGGGTCGAACGAGGGCTGATCCCGCATGGAGCGCCCGGCGAGCGTCACCATGAGGTCGTCGAGCGGCTTGCACCCCGTCAGCGTCGCGAGCGCGAGGGCCGCGACCAGCGGTCGCATCAGGCGGCGGTCAAGCATCGCCCACCTCTCCCTCGCGGAGCTCGACGGGTTCCTCTGCGTTCATGATCGAGCGGGCCTCCTCGATGCGGTCGGGCGTCGCCTCCACGTACACGCCGTAGCGTCCGGCGGTGAACTCCGGATCGTAGACCACGGCGGGCTTCACGTTCGGGATGCGGCTGAGGATGAAGAGCCCCACCACCGTCGAAAGCGCTCCGAAGAGGACCGCCATCTCGAAGATGATCGGGACGAAGGCGGGAACGGCGATGTGCGGCTTGCCCCCGACGATCAGCGGCCAGTCGAGGTTGGTCCACGACGTGAACGCCAGCCCGGTCGCCGCCCCCGTGAGCCCGCCCACGAGCGTCCACACGCGGACCGGGCTCTGGTCGTGACCGAGCGCGTGCTCGATGTGGTGCTCGGGGTAGGGGGTGTAGGCTTTGATGTCCTCGAAGCCCGCCCTGCGGAGCTTCTCGATCGCGTCCACCGTCGCGTCCAGATACTCGTACGACGCGAGGATTCCGGCCTTGGCGGTCGTGCTCATGCGCGCACCTCCGCGGGCTCGTCACCGTGGGCCTTCGCCCTGGGGCGCATCGGAGGCGGCAACACCTCCTTGAGCTCCTGGATCGCCACGGGCGGGAGCAGCCGCGTGAAGAGGAGGAACCAGAAGCCGAACCAGCAGAACGAGCCCAGAAGGATCGTCATCTCGACCACCGACGGCCGGTAGATGCCCCAGGCGAACGGCTCGTACTCGTTGTGGAGCGACGTGACCACGATCACGTAGCGCTCGAACCACATCCCGATGTTGATGAAGATCGAGATGACGAAGAGCGCGGGTATCGAGTGCCGTACGCGCCTGAACCAGAGCATGATCGGCACCAGCCCGTTGCAGACCAGCATCGTCCACGTGGCCCACCAGTAGGTCCCGAAGAGGCGGTTCCAGAAGGCGTGGCGCTCGATCTCCTCACCGCTGTACCAGGCCAGGAAGAACTCCGACAGGTAGGCGTACAGCACGATCAGCGACGTGAGCAGGCAGAGCTTGGCCATCGCGTCGAAGTGCTTCGTCGTGAGGTAGGCCTCGAGCCCGAAGACCTTCCGAAGGGGCACGACGAGCGTGATCACCATCGCGACGCCGGAGAAGATGGCCCCGGCCACGAAGTAGGGTGCGAAGATCGTGGCGTGCCACCCCGGCACGATCGACATCGCGAAGTCCCACGAGACCACCGAGTGGACGGAGAGGACCAGAGGCGTGGCGAGCGCGGCGAGGAAGATGTACGCCTTGCCGAAGTGGTGCCACTGCTGGTCGGTCCCCTGCCAGCCCAGCGAGATGATCGTGTACAGCTTCTTGCGCATCCCCGTGGCCCGGTCTCGGGCCGCGGCCAGGTCGGGAACCGTGCCGAGGTAGAAGAAGACCGCGGACACGGTGAAGTACGTGGTGACGGCGAAGACGTCCCACACGAGCGGCGACTTGAAGTTCGGCCACAGGAAGCGGGAGTTCGGATAGGGGATCAGCCAGTACGCGTGCCAAACCCGGCCTACGTGGATCAAGGGGAAGAGCCCCGCCGTCATGACCGCGAAGACGGTCATGGCCTCCGCCGCCCGGTAGATCGACTGCCGCCAGGGCGCGCGGAAGAGGAAGAGGATGGCGGAGATCAGCGTGCCCGAGTGCGCGATACCGACCCAGAAGACGAAGGTCGTGATGTACACGCCCCAGCCGACCGGCGCGTTCAGCCCGCTCACGCCCACCCCGGTCACGATCTGATAGAACCAGGCGCCGAGGAAGAGCCCCACGCCGGCCGCCGCGACGCCGAACAGCGCCCACCACCCCTTGCCGGGCGTGGCGAGGATCTTCAGAACGTCGCGGTTGACGTCGTCGAGCCTGTGAACGTCCGGGTGGGTGAGCGCCCCGCGCTCCCTCGTTCCGGTGGCCATTACGCGTGTCCTCCGGAGACCTCGTGGAACGTCACCTTCTTCAGGTAGTGCACGGCCGGCTGGGTGTTGATGAGCTCGTCGAGGACCCGATAGGTGCGCTCGTTCTCCACGAGCTGGGACACGCGGGTGCTCGGGTCACGCAGGTCTCCGAAGACGATCGCCTCGGCCGGACAGCTCTGCTGGCACGCCGGAACGATCTCGCCGTCCCGCACCGGGCGATCTCCTTCGAGCACCGCCCGGTTCTGAGCGTCCTTGATGCGCTGCATGCAGAAGGAGCACTTCTCCATGACACCGTTGTTGCGAACCGTGACGTCCGGGTTCCACTGCCAGTTGAGCGGCTCGGGAATGTCCTCCGTGTACCGGTACCAGTTGAACACGCGCAGCTTGTACGGGCAGTTGTTCGCACAGTACCGCGTCCCGACGCACCGGTTGTAGATCTGCGCGTTCACCCCCTCCGGCGTGTGGTACGTCGCGTAGACCGGGCATACGGGCTCGCACGGCGCGTTACCGCAGTGCTGGCAGAGCATCGGCAGGAAGCGGACGTCGAGGTGGTCCGCCTGCGACGCCTCGACGTGCTCGTAGTAGCGCTCGATGCGGATCCAGTTCATGTCGCGGCCCATCAGGACCTGCTCCTCGCCGACCCAGGGCACGTTGTTCTCGGCCGCGCAGGCGGTCACGCACGCGCTGCACCCCGTGCACTTGTCGAGGTCGATCGCCATGCCCCAGCGCGGGAGGTCCGCCGACTGAGCGTACGGCCCGTAGCGGGCGCCCTCGAGCGGGTAGGCCGTCGCGGCACCCTCCTCGGCCGGTACGGGGGCGAAGCCACCGATCCCCTGAAGCTCCTGAAGCTCCAGATGGTGCTCGTCCTCGGCGTGCTCCTCCTCCTCGGCATGGCCCAGCTCGGTGATCTGCACGGCCGGCGCGATGGGACGGTCACGCTGGTCGCTCGAGCCCTCGATCGTAGCGAGCCGGCGGCGCTCTCCGGTGGGCGCCACGGACACCGTGGTCGCAAGCGTGACGAAGGCGCCGGAGGGCTGCTCGGACACCGCCGGAAGCAGCGTCATCGCGTTGACCCCGTTCCCGGTGGCGTAGTGGCCCATGTCGGTGTGGCCGCCCCCCATGGCCAGGGCCACGGCATCCTCGCGGATGCCCGGGTACAGCCAGAGGGGAACGTCGACCGAGCCATGCGGCGAGGTGACGGTCACGATATCCCCCTCACGGAGCCCGCGGGCCTCCGCCGCACGCGGGTGCATCTCCAGCCACGAATGCCACATGATCTTCGAGACCGGGTCCGGCAGCTCCTGAAGCCACGGGCTGTTCGCGAACTCGCCGCCGCCCAGCCGGGGCGACGGGTGGACGAGCAGCGTGAGGTCGCCATCCCCGTCCAGCGCAGGCGCGTCGAAGGTGAGCGCGGAGTCGGGCGCCCGCAGCTGAGGCGCGGCCACCGCCGTCCCCGACGTCCTCAGGACGCCGGTCCGGAGCACCTCGCGCCATGCCTGCTCGAAGTCGCCCGGGATCACCCCGCGATACGCCTCGCGCAGGTACTCGTAGAAGGTCACCGCTCCGAGGTCGCTGCCCAGGTGGGAGGCGACCGAGAGCAGCGCGTCTCCCGCCTGCTTGGAGTCGAAGTGCGGAACGGCCTGCATGACCGGCTGCTGGATGGCCACGACGCCCCGCCGAGGCGCGGTGTCGCCCCAGGACTCGAGGAAGTGGCGGTCGGGCATGATCAGGTCGGCGATCGCTGCCGTCTCGTCATGCCCGGAGGCCATCGAGACCTTGAACGGCACCTGTGCGAACGCGTCCCGGAACCCGGCGTCCTCCGGCAGCGAGTACGCCGGGTTCGTTCCGTGGACGATCGCCACGCCCACCTGTCCGGACGCCATCATGGCGATCGCCCGCTCCATGTCCGCGTACGAGCTCACGGCCCCGCCGGCCTCGTCGAAGCGCACCGTGCTGCCGACGTTCCCGGCGACCTCGTTGAGGATCATCACGGCGAGGTTCGCCGCCGTCGCGTTGCGGTGGTGGCTCCCGGTGCCGGGGCCCAACGCCAGGCTCCTGGGACCCTCGGCGGCGAACCGCCCTGCGAGCTCCCGGATCGCGTCCTCGCTCACGCCGGACGCCTCGGCCGCAATGGCCGGGCTGTACGTGCGCAGGAGGTTCGCATAGGGGCCTCCGCCCACGCCCCCGGCGATCGCCGAGGCCATCCCGAGAGCGACCGCCGCTTCGGAGCCGGCACGGATCGGCAGCCACTCGTCCGCGTTCAGGCCCGTGTTGGACAGCCTCGGCCCGAGGTAGACGAAGGTGCCCTTCTGTCCCGACTCCTCGAAGGCGCTCATGCGAGCGAGGCCCTTGTTGTGCGCGACCGGCGACGGGCCCGTCTCGATGAAGTCGTTGGCGAAGGAGAGCACCAGGCGCGCGGCCCCCAGGTCGTAGCTGGGAAGGCCCTGCGAGCCGTAGGCGATGCGCGCCGCTTCCCGCAGCGGGGCGTCGGACACGGCGTCGTACTCGTAGCGCGTGCCGGCGACCGCCTCGATGAACTCGTCGACCAGGGCGCTCATCGTCGGGCCCATGTGGCCGCCGATGAAGAGGACGTTGCCGAGCGACCGGATGCGCGCGGCGAGCAGACGCTCCGCCTCGTCCCACGTGCCCTGGCGAAGGCGCTCGCCCTCCCGGACCATCGGCCCGTGGAAGCGGTCCGGATTGTAGAGCTGCTGCAGCGTCGCGTGCCCCTTCAGGCAGACGCCGCCTTCGGAGACGGGGTGGTCGGGGTTGCCCTCGACCTTCACCGCCCGGCCCTCCCGGGTGCGAACCCACAGGCCGCACGCGGCCGAGCAGCCGCCGCACGCCGTGGCGTACCACGTCGCGACGCCAGGCGTGATTTCCTCGGGCGCCACCACGTAGGGCAGAAGGCGCTCGACCTCGCCGGGGCCACATCCCGAGACGGTGGCTCCGGCGCCGGAGACGCCGAGGACCTTCAGGAAGTCCCGCCGCTTCAAGCCTTCAGTCATGTCTGGTCCCCGGCCCTAGTAGTGGCAGACGGCGCAGTCGGTCGACGCTTGCTGGAGGCCGGTATCCGGGTCGGGCTGACGGTGGCACTCGATGCACCACCCCATGTTGCTGCCACCCCAGGCCGGATCCCGCTCGACGAGGACCCCGTAGGTCTGCACCTCTCCGTGGCACTGCTGGCATGCGAGCCCCGCGTTGATGTGGCGCATGTGGGGGAAATGCGCGTGGTCGGAGATCTTGTAGATCCGCACCCAGGGAATCGGCTCGCCCGAGTCCACGTAGTCCTGGATCTTGGCGATCTCGGTCTGCTGCACCGGCGTGGTCCCGGGGATCACCTGGTGACAGCCCCAGCAGGAGGTGACCGACGGGATGCCCGCATCCACGGAGCGCTCGGCCGAATAGTGGCAGAACTGGCACTCCATGTTGTTCTGCCCGGGCTCGCTGCCCGCGTGCACGTTGTGCGCGAAGGCGATGGGTTGGACGGCCTCGGACTCTTCGGCGGAAGCACCCTCACCTCCGCCACCCTGGACGAAGGCGAGGCCGGTCAGCGCCAGCACGCCGGCCAGGCCGCCGATCAACCAGTGCTTTTTCATTTCGGAGAAGCGCTCCAGGCGAAGCGGCGCCCCCGCGAACGGAAGGGGCGGGACGGGCCGATTTCCCTTGCCGAACAACGCTTGTGACAAACGGAACAAGGGTCGAGAATCGGCTTGAACCTACCTGCGGGGCCGGGTCCTGGTCAAGGCGCGCCGGCGGTCCCCGGCAGAACCTTTGAACCCGCGCCGGTGTTATACTTTCTTCGCCTTCGACCCCCCTCCCTCGACGGCACCCCGACGACCTCCGACATGTCCGATCCGTCCGTGACCGCACCCCCTCGGGGATCGCGCCCGTCCCTCGAGCTTCTCGAGCACCTGGTCCAGGAGGTCGAGTCCGTATTCCACGGCAAACGGGAGGTCGTGCGCCTCGCGCTCGCAGCGCTCCTGGCGCGCGGGCACGTGCTCTTCGAGGATGTCCCCGGGGTCGGCAAGACCACGCTCTCGCACGCCCTGGCGCGGACCCTCGGACTAGGCTTCCAGAGAATCCAGTTCACGTCGGACCTGCTCCCGTCCGACGTGCTGGGGGTGTCGGTGTACAACCCGCAGACCGCCGACTTCGAAACCAGACCCGGACCGATCTTCACGAACATCGTCGTCGCGGACGAGATCAACCGCGCGCCGCCGCGCACCCAGAGCGGTCTGCTCGAGGCGATGCAGGACGGCAGCGTCACGATCGACAACCAGACGTTCGAGCTGCCCAAGCCGTTCCTGGTCATGGCCACGCAGAATCCGCTCGAGCACCACGGCACGTATCCCCTCCCGGAGAGCCAGCTCGACCGCTTCCTCATGCGGATCACGATCGGGTACCCCGACCGGGCGGCCGAGCGGCTGATCCTGAAGGACGCGCGGGCGCTCACCCCGGTCATCGACCGCCTCACGACCATGCTGACGCCGCAGCAGGTCCTGCGACTCCAGGATCGCGTCGAGGAGGTCGACGTGGACGATGCGATCCTCGACTACCTCATGGAGATCGTGCAGCGCACGCGCGCGACGTCCAAGCTCCGCATGGGCGTGAGCCCCCGCGGCAGCATCGCGCTCTTTCGGGCGGCGCGGGCGTACGCGCTCACGCGCGGGCGGACCTACCTCATCCCCGACGACGTGCGTGAGCTCGTCGTGCCGTGCTTCGCGCACCGGGTCCTTCCCGCCGGCGCGGTGAGCACGACCACGGACGTGCACGAGGAGGCCACCGCGATTCTCGAGACCATCCTCGACGAGGTCGAGGCGCCGCTTTGACCCCCTCCTCCGGTCCCGCCTCCGCGGCCGGCTGGAAGGGTGGCCCCGCGTCCGAAGCGCTCTGGTCCCTGCCCGGACGCATGCTCGACCGGTGGCGCAGGCTCCGCTCGCGGCGGCGGGTCCGCTTCACGAGCGGGGGGGTCGCCTTCACGCTCGGCACCGTGTCGGTGAGCTTCGCCGCGATGAACACGGGCAACAACCTGCTCTACCTCCTCCTCGGCGCGATGCTCGGCTTCGTCGCCGTGAGCGGCTGGCTGTCCGAGCAGGCCATCCGCGGGCTGGGCGTCGAGCGTCGCCACCCGCGGTCCGTCACGGTGGGGCACGACTTCCGGATCGTGTACGACGTCCGGAACACGAAGAGGAGGCTGCCGAGCCTCGCCGTGGAGATCTCCGAGGCAGGTCTCCCGCAGCGGGCGTTCCTCGCGCACGTCGGGCCGCGGGCGCACGCGTCGACCCGGTCGGTCAACAGCTTCGTGCGGCGCGGCATCTACCCGCTCGGCAAGGTCACGCTCTCCACCGGGTTTCCCTTCGGCCTCTTCCGCAAGGAGCGCGACGTCGACATCCCGGGCGAGGTGGTCGTCTGGCCACGCACGGACCGGCCCGTCAGAGACCCGGCTCCGGGTGTCGGGCGGGCGCCGCGCGCGGGCGTGTCGGCTCGGGGCGCCGCGGGGACGCGGGGCGAGTACCGCTCGCTGCGGGGCTACCGGGTCGGGGACGATCCGCGCGACATCCACTGGAAGTCGTCCGCCCGGCTGAGCGGCCCCGTCATCCGGGAATACGAGCGGGACGGGGCCGACACCCTCTGGGTCTGCCTCGACGTGCGAGGCGACCCCGGAGAGGCCGCGGAGGTCGCGATCGAGGTGGCGGCAGCGCTCGCCGCACGGTCGGTCGCGCAGGATCGCGCCTTCGCCCTGCTCGCCGGTGACGCCCTGATCGAGCCCGGCCAGGGCCCGGGGCAGCTCGAGCGGGCCCTGGAGCTCCTGGCCCGTGTCGACTTCCTGCCGGACGCCCCGGCGCCCGTGCCGCCGATCAGCCCCGAAGCCTGCGTGCTCGTGGGCATCGGGCACCGCGCGGGCTTCGGGGACGTGCTCGCCGTGGGTCCGGGTGCGCGGCTGCAGCCGCCGGAGGCGGGCGGGTGAACCTGAGGCTCCTGCATCGAAGGCTCGCCGTGCTCATGAGCCTCGCCGGGCTCACCGCCTTCGCGGGCGGCGCGGGTGTCGAGCCGTTTTCGGCCGGCCTCGCCGCGATCGCTCTGCTGACCGCGCTCTTCTGGCACCCGGGGCCGCAGCTCTCGGCGCGCATGGAGCGTGTCTGGCTTCCGCTCGCCACCGTGCTCGTGGTGCGGGCGCTCGCGCACGTATTCGTGATCGGGGACGACGTGGTGATCCCCGTCGTCGACCTCCTTCTCCTCCTGCTCACCGCCGAAGCTCTGCGCGCGCTCGACGCCCCGAACGATCTCAGGCTGTACGCCCTGTCCTTCGCGCTGGTGCTCGCGGCCACGGCCTACCGGCCCGGCATCGTGTTCCTCGTCGCGTTCGTCGCGTACGTCGGGCTGGCGACGGTCGCGCTCATGGTCGGACACCTCCGTCGCCGCGCCGAGCAGCACCGGATCCGCGAGGTGCCGCTCGGCCGTGGGCTGGTCGTGACGACCGCGTCGCTGTCCGGCGTGATCCTGCTCGTCGCCCTCATCGTCTTCGTGAGCCTCCCCAGGGTCTCCCAGGGGTGGGCGGGCCGAGGTGAGACGGCGGCCACGTCCATCGCCGGCTTCAGCGATCAGGTCTCGATCGGGGAGCACGGCTCGACGATCCTCGCCAACCCCGAGATCGTGCTCCGCGTCGAGTTCCCCCGGGGGCCCCCCGCCGAGATCGGGGGGCTGCACTGGCGGGGTCGCTCCTACGACCGCTTCGACGGGGTCCGCTGGACGCGGACCCAGGCCCTGCCCGCATCGATGACGCCCGAGGGCTGGACCCGCCGCTGGAGCAGGGAGACGATCGAACAGAGGATCTTCGGCTCTCCGCTCGACACCCGGGTTCTCTTCGCGCTGCACCCCGTCCTCGACATCGACGCCGAGAACGGCATCCAGCCGCTCTCCGACAACGCGGGCGACTACACGTATTGGGGCTCGAGCGCGCCTTCCTACACCGCCTACTCCGCGGCGGAGGCCCCCGACCCGGCAGCGCTCCGGTCCGTCCAGGGGGGCTACACCCCCTCCCGGACCCATTTCCTCCAGCTTCCCCGCCGGCTCGACCCACGCATCCCCGAGCTCGCCGACTCCCTCGCCGCCGGCCTCGACGACCCCTACGACCGCGTCGTCGCGGTCCGCGAGCACCTGAGGTCGTTCCGCTACACGCGAGCCCTCCCGGCCACCGCGGCCGAGGCCACGCTCCATCACTTCCTCTTCGAGCGGCAGGCGGGACACTGCGAGTACTTCAGCACCGCGATGGTCGTGCTGCTGCGCAGCCTCGGCATCCACGCGCGCAACGTGAACGGCTTCCTCGGCGGCCAGTGGTCGGAGTTCGGGAACTACCTGGTCGTGACCCAGAACGAGGCGCACTCCTGGGTCGAGGTGTGGTTCCCGGAGCACGGCTGGGTGACCTTCGACCCCACCCCGGCCGGGGACGGCTCCGCCGAGGTCCTCGCGTCCTGGTTCTGGCCCGGCCGGATCCTGTTCGACGGCATCCAGCACCGCTGGAACAAGTGGGTGCTCGACTTCGGTGCCGATGACCAGGCCGGGGTCTTCTCGAGGCTCTTCGCGGAAGACGACACAGGGGTGGACACGTCGGACCGGCCTCCGGCTCCGCGCCCGCCGCCCTGGCGCACGCTCCTGGTCATCGTCGTGATCGTCGCCGGCTTCGCCTGGGCCCGCCGCGGCGCCGTCTCCCTCGCGCCCGCCACCCTCGTGTACGTCCAGCTCCGCGAGGCGTGCGGCCGCGCCGGTCTCGGCGTCACGCCCGGCACAACCCCCAAGGCCCTCGTCCAGCGAGTCCGCTCGCAGCGCTCCGGAGCCGGGAACGCGGCCGAGCGCGTCGTGGACCTCTACCTGCGAGCCCGCTACGGGCGCGAGTCGCTCGGCGAGTCCGAGCTCCGCGAGATGCGCGCGGCGCTGTCGACCGTGCGCCGCACGTTGAAGGCGAGCGCGCCGTGAGGTATCCTCAGGCATGACGCTCACGCAGCCGCGCCCCGGCTCGGACCCCGCTCCCGGACTGCACGTCGCCACGATCGCGCACCTGGGCCTCCTGTGGGACACCTACCTCGAGCTCGACGACGACCCCCTGCGGCCGAACAGCTTCCGGGGGCGGCTTCGCTTCCACCGGGCGGGCGGCTCCGGTCAGCCCGAGATGACCCGCACCACGGTCATCATCATCGAGGAGAGCTACGAGGAAGCGGTGGAGAAGGCTCGCTCCTTCGACGACCGACAGCTCGAGGGGTTGCTGCGCTCGACGCTACCGGACGCCGGGTAGGCCCTCGGCGAGGTCCCACGAGCATCGCTCGATAGACGCCGGCCTACGCCTCCCTCACCCACCTCCACAGCTCGGGCAGCGTCGGGCGCTTGCCGGCCATGAGGATCCCCACCTTGTAGATCCTCCCCGCGACCCATGCGATCCCCACGATCGCGAGCATCATGAGGACGAAGGACAGGCCCACCTGCCAGAGTGGAACGGCGCCCCCGACCACGCGCCCCCACATCAGGAAAGGCGTGAAGAGCGGGAAGAGAGACAGGCCGACCGACAGCGGGGACATCGGGTCCTGGATCACGTTGATGAGCATGAGGATCGGGACGACCAGCACGAGGATGAGCGGAAGCTGAGCCTGTTGCGCCTCCTCGTCCGAGTTGCACATCGCCCCCACGGCCGCGTACAGCGAGGAGTACATGAAGTAGCCGCACACGAAGAAGCCGCTGAAATAGGCGAGCAGGTCGACGCCCGGGAAGACCTCCTGGACTCCCTCGAGGCTCGCGAGCTCGGGGCGCGCCGCGATCAGCGGCGGCAGCCCGGCGGTCACGACCGCCAGGCTCATGGTGAGCCAGACCACCATCTGCGTGAGACCGACCGCGCCGACTCCGAAGATCTTCCCCAGCATCAGGTGCCAGGGCTCCATCGACGAGATGATCACTTCCACGATCCGGCTCGTCTTCTCCTCCAGCGTCGCCCGCATGACCGCCACGGCGTAGAAGAGGATCACCATGTAGATGAAGACGGCTCCCACGTAGGCGACGAGGAATCGAGGCTCTTCGGTCCTGGTCGTCTCCCCCGAGAGGAGCTCCACGCGAAGATCCCCGCCCGCGAGCATGGACGCCGCGTCGACGCCACGCTGCTCGAGCTGGTACTCCAGCGCAGCCCGCCCGATCGAGCCCCGCAGCGTGAGCTGCCGCACGGCCGTGGGCGGGCTCGTCGTGTACAGGATCGCCTCGCCGGTCTCGAGGGTGAGCTCGTCGAGCATGACGAAGCCCGCGATCTCCCCGGACTGCGCCCGCTCACGGAGCTCGGTCATCACCTCCGCGTGCCAGCGCTGCTCACGTACGCGCCATCCGCCCGCCTCCAGCTCCGGCGCGATCCTTCCGTAGAGGACGCCCGTACCGTCCACGACCGCGATCGTCCGCTCCGCGACCCCCTCCCGGCTCGCGAGCAACGGCGGTATGAGGAACAGGGCGCCCATCACGAGGGGAGCCCCCAGGGTGGCCACGACGAACCACCGGGACCGCACGCGCTGCAGGTACTCGCGGCGGACCACCGCCCACACGTCCGGCCCTACCATGCATCCTCCGCGCGCATTCCCGCCGACCCCGGGGGTGCCGCGCCCATGGGCAGGCCGTCACCGGCCGCGGATCCCACCCCCGCGTGACGCACGAAGATCTCGTGCAGGCGCGGCTCCACGAGATCGAACTTCAGGATCCTCGCGCCCGAGCGGACGCCCCGTTCCAGGATCTTCTGGTGATCGGCGCCTTCGCGGAGCAGGAGGTGCAGGGCGCCCTCTCGCTCCTCGATGCGA
>JBFFWJ010000030.1:0-13421 GCA_041570315.1 Longimicrobiales bacterium
CTCTCCGTTGGGGTGGGTCCGAGCCTGAACGTGGCGTCTCCATCCCCGGAGCGACAAGGTGGGGGGTGCTGGTGACGAGCGCGCGCCGCCCCCATACTGCGGTTGCACCGCCGCGCCACTCCCCTGCCGGAGGCCGTTCGATGAAGCCGCGCTCCCCGCTGGCCGGAATCCTGGCGACCCTGTCGATGGTCGCGAGCCCTTCGCTGTCGGCGCAGGCCTCCGACATGACCGCCGCCGACATCGCGGCGGTCGAGGGGAGGTTCACCGGGCACTACGAGCTCGTCAGCTACGTGTCGTTCCGGGCGACCGGGGAGGTCGTCGACATGGGCTACGTCGGCCGCATCATGTACGACGGGCACGGCAACATGTCGGCGATCGGCATGCCGAAGGATCTGCCGCAGCGCGCGGCGGCCTCCGACGAGAACGTCCAGGCGGGCTTCGCCTATTGGGCTCGCGTCAGCTTCGACGTCCCCAACGGGATCGTGATCCACCACGTCGAGGGATCGCCGACGCGCGGGAGCTGGCCCGGCGTGGACAACGTGCGCTACTTCGAGTGGACCGAGGATGGCCTGCTCAAGCTGTCGCTGAAGAACGCCGAGGGGAGGACGACGGGCACGCTGACGTGGCGCCGCATCGAGGGATGACCGGGGAGGGGCACCGCCCGAAGGAATCGGCGCCGGCGCGCATCGAGCTCGTCTTCGTGG
This sequence comes from Longimicrobiales bacterium, assembly GCA_041570315.1. GTDB lineage: Bacteria > Gemmatimonadota > Gemmatimonadetes > Longimicrobiales > Gaopeijiaceae > JBFFWJ01. The sequence continues at coordinate 705 of JBFFWJ010000030.1, forward strand.
AGGGCTGCCCCCACCTGGACGCGGCGCGGGCGAACCTGCGGGCGGCCCTCGAGGCGTCCGGCCGCGTGGTCGCCTGGTCGGAGTGGAGCCTTTCCTCGGATGAGACGCCCCCCCGGCTGAGGCGCTTCCCGTCACCCACCGTGGTCGTGGACGGCGAGGACGTGACCGGAGGAGGCGAGGAGGTCTCGGGCGTGGCGTGCCGCGCCGCCGGGGCCCCGTCGGTCGAGTCGATCGCGGCGCGGCTGAGATAGGGCAGGCCGCGTCTCCGCCCTGCGGGCGGCCTCGGCGTCCCGAGCCGATGAGCCGCTCGGGGCCCCGCTCCGGCCCCGGGCCCTGGAGGTCCCGGGCTCGGCGCACGGGGCGCTCCGCCGTGTCTCCCGGCTGGTCGCCCGTCGTGTCTCGTCCGTATCTCCCGTCGCCTTGCCCGGCGGGGGCCGGGGCCGGATACTCCCGCAACCTTGTCGACGGAGGCTGCGGTGCGGACTTCCTCTCCTTCGGCTCCCGGGCCCGATCGGACGATCGGCGTGCGCCGGTGGGCCCGCCTGGCGCCGATGGTGGCCGCCTCCTTCCTGGTCCCGGGCCACGCCGACCGGCTGCTCGCGCAGGACGCGGGCGCCTCCGCCTGGCCGTACTACGGAGGCGATCTGGCCTTCTCGCGGTACGCTCCCGTCGATCAGATCGATCGCGCGAACGTGGCCGACCTCCAGGTCGTCTGGCGCAGGCCCGGGCTGGATTCCTCGTACCAGGAGGCCTTTCCGGACCTCGATCCGAGCGCCTACCTGCGCTCGACCCCCGTCCTGGTCGACGGGGTCCTCTACGCGCCGAATGCCGTCGGGCTCGTCGAGGCCTTCGATCCGGCCACGGGGCGCACCCTTTGGGTCCAGGAACCGTTCGAGCCGACGCTCGAGGAGGTGCGGGGGCGGTCCAGCCGCGGGGTCCAGCTCTGGGGTGAGGGCCGGGAGCGGCGCATCATCCTGGCGCGTGAGCCGTACCTGTACGCGCTCGACCCCGCCACGGGACGACCTCTGCCCGACTTCGGGGAGGGGGGACGGGTCCCGCTGAGTCCGGAGGGCACGGAGCGCTTTCGCTGGAGCTTCGGCCCGATCGTGGTGGGCGACGTGGTCGTCGTCGCGGGGATCATCGGATCCGCGGGCGACAGCGGAGAGATCAAGGAGGCGACCCCCGAGGACGTGCGCGGCTTCGACGTGCGCACGGGCCGCGAGCTCTGGACGTTCCACGTCGTGCCGCGCGAGGGCGAATTGGGCAACGACACGTGGGGGGACGGCTCGTGGGAGTGGTCGGGCGACATGGGCTCGTGGTGCTGCCTGAGCGCGGACGAGGAGACCGGGATCGTCTACGTTCCGCTCTCGGCTCCGACCGCGGCCTACTACGGCGGGCACCGCCCGGGCTGGAACCTCTTCTCCAACAGCCTCGTGGCGCTCGACGCTCGGACGGGTGAGCGGGTGTGGCACTTCCAGATGGTCCACCACGACCTCTGGGAGTACGACACGGTCGGTCCGCCCGTGCTCGGAGACATCACCGTCGACGGCCGCCGGATCCGCGCGGTGATGCAGCCGAGCAAGACGGGCTTCCTGTACGTCTTCGACCGCGTCTCGGGAGAGCCCGTGTGGCCGATCGAGGAGCGGCCGGTCCCCCGGTCGACCGTGCCGGGCGAGGAGTCCTCCCCGACGCAGCCGTTTCCCACGAACCCACCGCCCTTCGGCGCGCAGGGCGCCACCGAGGACGACCTCATCGACTTCACGCCCGCGCTGCGCGCGCGGGCGCTCGAGCTCGTGCGGCCCTATCGGCTGGGGCCGATCTTCACGCCTCCCTCGATGCCCACGCCCGGACCCGACGGCACGCAGGGCACGCTCGGGCGCCCGGGGATCTGGGGCTCGGGCAACTGGCACACCGGGGCCTTCGATCCGGAGACCGGCTACTACTACGCCGTCTCCCACCAGCTCCCCGACATCTACACCGTCACGTCCGCGACGAGCGGGGACGCCACCATGATGTACGCCGGCCGGCTGGACCTGGAGAGCGCCGTGCCGACGCTCGACGGGCTTCCGATCTTCAAGCCGCCCTATGGCAGGATCACGGCGATCGACATGAACCGGGGCGAGCATGCGTGGATGGCGGCGAACGGGGATGGCCCCCGTGACCATCCGTTGCTCGCCGGGCTCGACGTCGGCCCCCTCGGGATCGCGAACCGGGCGGCTCCGCTCGTGACCCGCACGCTCCTCTTCCTGGGAGAGGGAAGCGACGCCGTGATCGGCACGATCGACAGCGGACGGAAGCTCCGCGCGTACGACAAGGCCACCGGGGAGGCGATCTGGGCGACCGAGCTGGAGGCCGGGACGACCGGCGCCCCGATGAGCTACATGCACGACGGGAGGCAGTACGTCGTCGTCGCGATCGGCGGCCACGGGCGCGAGGCGGAGTGGGTGGCTCTGGCGCTGCCTTCCGGCGCCGGCCGATAGCCGATAGAGGATGCCTTCGCCCTCCGATGGAGACGGCGATCACACCACGACTGCAGAGGAGGAGACCCCCATGGAAGCCGTGATCGCGAACCTGCTCGCCGCCTTCGAGCGTGGAAGGATCGACCGCCGGGAGCTCATCCGCGGCATCGCGCTCGCCGCTGCGGGCGCGCACGTGGTGGGCTCGGGTGACCTGGCGGCCCAGACGAGTCGCACGTCGGAGGCTCCCGCGTTCCGTACGGTGGCGCTCGACCACATCTCCTACGCCGTGGCCGACTACGGCCGCAGCCGCGACTTCTACGCGGAGCTGATGGGCTGGCAGGTCGAGTCCGACAACGGGGAGAGCCAGGCCACGCTGAGCATCGGCGACGTGGGCAGCATCATCATCCGGAACGCCCGCAACGTGCCCAGCGAGCCTCCGACCGGCGTCGTCAACCACATCGCCTACCGGATCGCGGATTTCGACACCGACGCGGTCCGCGAAGAGCTGGAGCGCAGGGGGCTGAGCCCCCGCCGGGACCAGGGCGGCGGTCCCGGCTACGACAGCTACCACGTCCGGGACCCGGACGGGTGGGACCTGCAGATCAGCGGGTAGCGGCCCGCTACTCCTGGACCACGATCGGACGGCTCTTCACGACCGGCTCGCGCCCCGCGAGCTCGAGGCTGAGGTGCAGCGTGTACTCGCCGGGGTCGAGCTCCGGGAGCCGGAGCTCCACGGAGCGGAAGACGGTTTGCACCTCCTCGGGGCCGAGCTCCTCGAAGGTGACGTCCACCGCGCGGTCGGGCTCGATGACCCCGAGGAACTCCCCGACCCGGGCGAGGAATCCCGGCCGGCCACGGGTGAACCCCAGGGTGACCCGAACCGGCTCCTGGACCCTCAACCCGTAGACCTCCCACACCACGCCGAAGCGCTCGCCCGGGCGCAGGCGCACCCCCGGGCGCAGGTGAGGAAGCGCTTCGTCCAGCGTCTCGGGCAGGGGCGCGCCCTCGTCGAGGAGCATCAGGTCGGAGACGTCCACGAGACCCGGCGTCAGCGGGAGCTGGACCACGCCCTGGCGCGCCCGCCAGGCCTGGCGGCCCTCGACGTCCACCACCTCGAGCCCGCTCACGTAACGGCCGGGCCAGGCCTCGATCGTGAGGACGCCCTCGGGATCGTCGCCACGGACGAAGGCCGGCTGCTCACCTTCCTCCGAGACGAGGAAGAGCGCCGCGATCGGTGGGCCCACGAGACCCCCGTCCGCGTCCGACGCGGGAGCAGCCCCCCCCTTCTCGCCGTCGGGGACCGTGGGCCGGTACGCGCCCACGACGAGCATGCGATCGTCCCGGCGGAACCGGCCGACCTGCGTCTCCAGGCCCCGGATCTCGGGGGCGTAGGGGGGAGCGTACCAGGTCCTGGCCTCGCGGGGCGCGGTGATCCAGCTCTCGGGCGGGATGTCCGAGGGCGACTCCAGGAACTCCTCGGGAAAGAGGTAGCCGCGGCTCTGCGGGTGGTGATGGCCGACCATCCTGCGCGTATCAAGCGGACCTCCGCCCAGCATCTGCGACGGATCGTGCGTCCGGCTGTACCCCGTGTTGCGCCCGTAGCGCACCAGCGTCTCCTCGAGGTCCTCCTCCCATTCGAGCCCGAGGGGGTCGGCCGCCCGCCGGCGGTTCTCGGCCACGACCAGCCTCGCGAAGTGGTCCGTGAGGCGGTCGTTGCCCTCGAAGAGGAAGAGCGGGTCGGACAGGCGCCAGAAGAGCTCGAACCGCCGCTCCCGCTCCAGCGGCTGCGCCTCGTTGAAGGCCTCCACGGCGTCGGGGGAGAGGATGTAGCGCGGTGTGGTCCACACGTGCCACACGGGGTCCGGCATGGTCGAGAGCGCCTCGCGGAAGGCCTCCTCGGCCGGGACGTAGCGGGTCCAGACGTGGAGCACGTAGCCGCGCAGCGCCGAGCACCACCACTCCTCTTCGATCCCGCACTCGGCCGCGACGCGCTCCGCCTCGGCCATGTCCTGATTCTCGACCAGGTAGTGGACGAGCTGTCCCAGGATCCAGCGATCGGGGACCCGCTCGAAGGCTTCGAAGAGGGAGCGTACGAGCTGGGCGCGCGCCTGGCGGACCTCGCGCAGCTCGGCAGGGAAGTCCTCTTCCTCCGAGCCCCCGAACCAGATGCAGATGCGCCCGATCCGCTCGTCGCAGACCCCGTTGGGTCGGGCGGCGCGCTGGACCGGCGTGCGGCTCTGGCGAAAGCGCTCGAACTCCCGCTGAAGCTCACCAGCCCGTTCGAGGACCTCGGCCGACTGGTCGGGGCCGGCCTGGGCCGAGACGCCGAGCGGGCAGAGCGTGACGGCCAGGGCCGTCCAGATCGTGGCCGAGGCGCCGTGGTCGAGGATTCGTGAGAAGGATCGCATGGTGGGCCTGCCCCAGCGCGTTCGGGATCGGGGCGGCCCGTCGACCGCCCGACGGCCCCCATGACGTCCGGAGCCGTCCACCATCACACACCGGGCGACGGCCGCGCGTTCCTCCGCCGTTGCGGAGTCGGTCGCCGGGCCGGCGCGGTCAGTCGGTCCTCTCCGGCTTCCGCCACACCTGCATGCGGTAGCGGACGAGTCCCTGGCGCAGGCCGCGCTGGAGGGCGTCGCCGCCGATCATGTTCCCGAAGAACGGCACGCCCGCGAGCCCGAGCGCGCGGAAGAGGGGGGCCAGCAGGGCGATGACGCGGTCGCGGGGGCGTCCGGTGCGGATCAGCGGCGTCAGGTCGACGTCCTCCAGGCCTCGGAGGCCGGCCGCGGAGGCCGCCAGCCGGCACTCCTGGCGCGTGCACAGGCTGGGGATCCGCCAGCCGCTTCGGAAGTCGTCGACGAGACGGCGGGGGCCGACGTCGAGGTCGGAGGTCGGCCGGACGAGGAAGTCGTCGACCACGATCAGGCGGCCGCCGCCGCGCAGCGCGCGGAAGGCGGCCTCGAAGAACCGGTCGGGAGCGGCGGCGTGCACGAAGGACTCGATCGCGACGGCGACGTCGAAGCCGGAGCCGACGTCGGCGGTCTGGAAATCCCCCAGCGCGAAGCTGCACCGCTCGCCGACCTCCAGTGTCTCGGCGAGCCTGCGCGCGTGCTCGACCTGCCGCGCGCTGATCGTGACGCCGACCAGGCGGGCCTCGGGCCAGAGCTCGGCGAGGCGGAGCACCGTGCCCCCCACGCCGCAGCCCAGGTCGACCAGGCGGAAGGACCGCCCCAGCTCGGCCCTCTCGATCTCCGCCGCGATCAGGTGGTGGACGTACTCCGCGGCCTCGGCCCGCGACGAGACCCCCGGACCCCAGAGCTCCCGGTGGATCGTGCGCGCGCTCCGCCCCGGCCCGACGAGCAGGAAGCGCCAGGTGTTCGCGTCGTAGTACCGCGCGACGCGCTCACCCATGGGCTCGAGCGCGCGACTGCGGCGGGATCTCGGCGTGCATCGGAGGAAAAGCTGACATCGACGTCCGGGGAGGTGGCAGGCAGGCGGCGGTGTCGACGGGGCCCCATTGTACGGGCCTCGGGAGGTGGGGACAGCCCCGCGCCGACCCGCGCGTGCCGCAGCGCCTCCTTGCCGCCGGCCCCGTGAGGCCGTCCAATCCCAGCATCCCGCACGAGAGCCGCCGCTCGACGACAAGGAGAAGCTTCATGAGGCGGACCCCGACCTGCCTTCGCCCGGGGCCGCGCAGCGCCCCCCCGGAGCGCGTCCCGCGCGGCGTTTCCCCTCGCCCCGCGACCGGGCACGATCCTGCTGGCCGAGCCGCGCGAGCACCGGCGGCGCGGGCGGCCGTCGTGGGCAGGCGCGCCCCACGTCACGAGGCGAAGCGGATCCTCGGGTTGGCGACCCGCTCGGAGGCTCCGTGAGCGAGCTGCTGATCCGGGGCGGTACGCTAGTCACCGCCGAGGGGAGGCGGGAGGCGGACGTGCTTGCGCGGGCCGGCCGCATCGTGGAGGTCGGCCGGGACCTGCGGTCGAGCGGGCGCGTGATCGATGCCGCCGGCCACTGGGTGATGCCGGGCGGGATCGACACGCACACGCACCTCGCGCACCCGATCGGGCGGCTGGGGGTGCGGACGGCCGACGACTTCCACACGGGCACCGTGGCCGCCGCCTTCGGGGGCGTGACCACGATCCTCGACTTCGCGCTGCAGGCCAAGGGGGAGTCGCTGGCCGCCGCGCGCGACCGGCGGCTGGAGGAGATCCGGCCCGACGCGGTGATCGACTACGGCGTCCACGTCATCGTCACGGACGTGAACGGCGCGGTGACGGCGGAGGTGGGCGATCTGGTCGCCGAGGGCTGTCCCTCGTTCAAGGTCTACATGACCTACGGCGACAAGAAGATCGGGGACGACGACCTCATCCTCCTGCTCGAGGCGGCCGCCGAGCACGGCGGCCTGATCTACGCGCACTGCGAGAACGACTGCGCCGTCACGCATCTGATCGAGCGCCACCTCTCGCGCGGGGACACCGGACCGGCGTTCCACGCGACGAGCCGCCCGCCGGAGGTGGAGGCGGAGGCGACCAACCGCGCGATCATGCTGGCCGAACTCGCGGGCGCGCCGATCTGCATCGCCCACGTGACCTCGGCCGTTGCCGCGCGGCACGTCGCCGACGCCCGCGCTCGGGGGGCTCACGTCGTGGCGGAGACGTGCCCGCAATACCTGGTGCTCGACGAATCGGTGTACGACCCGGCCGCGGGCTGCGAGGTCGCCAAGTTCGTGTGCAGCCCTCCGATGCGCGCCCGCCCGCACGTCGACGCGCTATGGGATGCGCTCGCGGCCGGGTCGATCCAGCAGGTCTCGTCCGACCACGCGCCCTTCCGCTTCGCGGATCAGAAGACGGGCGGGTGCGACGACTTCACCCGCATCCCGAACGGCCTTCCCGGCATCGAGACCCGCCTGCCCATTCTCTTCACGGAAGGAGTCGCAACCGGCCGGATCTCCGCGGAGCGCTTCGTCGAGCTCACGTCGACGGCTCCGGCGCGGATCTTCGGGCTCGACGGCCGCAAGGGCCGGATGGAGCCCGGCGCGGACGCCGACCTGATCGTGGTCGATCCCGAGCGGGAGGTCACCGTCGACGCCGCGGTGCTCCACTCCGCCGTCGACTACAGCCCCTACGAGGGAATGAGGCTGCGGGGCTTCCCGACCTGGACCGTCTCACGGGGCGAAGTCGTGGTCGCCGACGGAGAGCTGGCGGCGCCACGGGGCAGGGGGCGGCTCGTGGAGCGTCGCAGGATCGACGGGGCGGAGCTGCCCTGAGGCCGCGGCCGTCGCGAGGCGCCGGCCATGGCGCATTCCCGAGACCGGCTCTAGCGTATCGGCATCGAAGCCCCGAGGGGACGCCCCGCCGCTCGCCCCCGTGGGCTCCGCTGGATGATCCACAGGAGGTTGCCCCATGCCCCGGACCACGTCCCGCAGCTCGTTCGGCCCCGCGGCCCTCATGGTCGCGCTCCTCCTGGCCCCCTCGGCCGGCGTGGCGCAGGCCTACTTCCCGGGCTCCAACCTCGACTGGGAGCGGAAGAGCCCGGCCGAGGCCGGCTTCGATCCCGCGCTGATCGAGGAGGCCGTCCGGACGGCGCGGGCGGCCGAGTCCGACGCCCCGCGGGACCTCGCGATGAACCATCAGATGACCTTCGGGCGCGAGCCGCACGGAGAGCCCGTGGGGCCGTTCACGGTGCGGGCGCCGCAGACGGGGCTCATCGTGCACAAGGGATACATCATCGCCGAGTGGGGCGACCCTCATAAGGTCGACATGACCTTCAGCGTCTCGAAGAGCTTCCTCTCGACCACCGTCGGGCTGGCCTGGGACCGGGGCCTGATCCGCGACGTGCACGATCTGGTGCGACCGTACATGCCGCCCGTCATCCTGGATCACGGCGACGGCGAGCCCGGCGACGAGTCCGGCCGCAGGCCCAAGCTGCTCTTCGAGTCGGAGCACAACCGCACGATCAGCTGGGATCACCTCCTCCGTCAGACCAGCGACTGGGAGGGCACGCTGTGGGGCAAGCCCGAATGGGCCGACCGCCCGGATCAGGACCGCTCGACGTGGGGGACCCGGGCTCGCCATGAGCCAGGCACGGTCTACGAGTACAACGACACGCGCGTGAACCTGCTCGCGCTGGCGGCGACCAGCGTCTGGAGGCGGCCGCTCCCGGACGTGCTGCGCGAGCACGTGATGGATCCGATCGGGGCGTCTCCGACGTGGCGCTGGTACGGCTACGACAACTCCTGGATCGTCCTGGACGGTCGGCAGGTACAGGCCGTCAGCGGCGGCGGCCACTGGGGGGGCGGCATGCACATCTCGGCCTTCGACCAGGCGCGCTTCGGCCTCTTCACCCTGCACAGGGGCATGTGGGACGGGAAGCGCCTGCTTTCGGAGGAGTGGTTCGACATGGCGACCACCCCCGGCGAGGTGAACGACGCGTACGGCTTCATGAACTTCTCGCTGAACACGGGCCAGCGTCGCTATGCCCGGGCGCCCGAGAGCACGTGGACGCACACGGGCGCCGGCTCGAACCTCATCTACGTCGACCCGGCCAACGAGCTCGTGATCGTCGCGCGTTGGATCCAGGGCGGGCAGTTCGACGAGGTGGTCCACCTCGTGCTCGACGCGATGGGCCGGACCGCCGAAGCCAACGGGAGATAGGAAGGCGCGGAAGGGCCGAGGAGGAGGCGCAGCAGGCTGGCCCGACGGTCCGAGACCGTCGTCGCCGTCAACCCGCGCCGGTCGCGCCCCGGACCAGGTCGTCGCGCACCTCGTCGATGATCCCGAAGAAGCAGCACCACTCGCCCTCGAGCACCGACGGCCGCGAGCGCAGCCCGAAGACCACGCCGTCCTCGGGGGCGGTCACCTCGGCGCGGACCTCCCCGTAGAGGTCGTAGACGCGGCCCAGCAGGGTCCCCGCGGCCAGCGGCTCCTCGAAGGCGAGGTCCGGGCTGCCCACCCACATCCCGGACGCGGGCGCCAGGAGCGCCTCCTGGTGTCCCATCCTCCAGGCGGGCGCGTAGCGTGCCTCCCCGGGGAGCATGCCGTAGTGGCGCATCACGTTCCGGTAGCTCTCGCTGAGGTCGTCGGCCACGGCGTGGAAGTCGCGGGTCAGGGTCCTGCAGTTGCCGCCGAGCTCGACCGTGATCCCGGCCTTGCCCAACTCGGCCATCTTGGATGACGGGTTGGCGCCGCCCACGCCGCTACGGAACACGAGATCCCAGGCGGATCCCATGGCCGCTGCGAGCTCGAGGCTCTGTGGGTTGTCGGCGGCGAAGATCATGTGCGCCAGGTAGGAGTGCTCTCCCCCGGAGTGCACCGCGATCTGGAGGTCGCACGCGTCCCTCATCGCGAGCCAGTGCGCCCACGCCGCGCGCTCGGTCGGATAGCCGTCGGCGCTCCCGGGATAGAGCCGGTTCATGTCGTAGGAGAAGGAGTCGAGCGGGTCGCCGCGCTTGCCCGCCTCGAAGGCCGGCACGTTCAGCGCGGGAACGCCGACGACCGTGCCCGCCACCTGCTCGGGGTCCAGCCCGGCGAAGAGGCGAAAGATCGAGAAGGCGCCTTCGGGCTCGTCGCCGTGCGTGGCGCCGTTGATCCACAGGGAGGGTCCCGGCCTGGTGCCATGGCAGACCAGGAGCGGGATCTCTCGGGGCCGGCCATCGGCGCCCCGCCCGCTCGGGATCGCGCCCCTGCCCACGCGTCCGGGCTCGACGCGCGCGGACCCGACCTCGAAGGTATCTCTCATGACTCCTGGGCTCCTTGCTGTTGGTTCGGTGACCGGCTCGATCGCTGCGCCGGCTGCCGGTCGGACGAGACGGGACCCGGCGTCGGGTCGGGCAAGCTAGCGTTGCCGGGGGGGGGCGTACCAACCCCTCGGCGCGAGCCGCCCGGTACGTCCCCGGGGCTCAGCGGACGGGGTCCGCCGCCGCCGCGGGGCCCCTCCTCGCGCTCCCGCAAGAACCGCGTGGTTGCGATGGGCACCGCTGATCCCAGAGTTTGGTAGGAGATGGTTAGCTTCGTTCGGGGGCCGCGTGGGCCCCCGAGACGAGTTGGCACCCCCCCTCGGTGAGAAGTACGACATGAAGATTCGATCCCCGCTCGGGGCGGCCCACAGGGCCGTTCCGACCCTTGTGGCCGTGGCCCTCGCTGCAGCTTGCAGCGATCTCGGTGACGTGGCCGGCCCCGCCGTCGACGATGGCTCCCTGCCCGTGTACCTGAGCCACGGAGACTTCACGACCTCGGACGGCATCTACCGGATCCCGTACGCGGACGGCAGCGAAGTGACCGTCACGCGGGATCATCACGAGCACACGCCGCCGAACCGCATCGACATGGCCGGCGACACGTCGGACCTGGAGATCGTGGCGGCGGCGTCCGGCACGATCCGGGCCATCGTCGACAGACACGGCAACGCGCCGGGCGCGGGCGACGGCCTCTCCGCCGACGGCTCCGTCGCCCACACCGACTCGCTGGAGCAGAGCTGCACCGATGACGAGACCGTCGTCGGCTCGTGCTCGGACTACAACAACTACGTGTGGATCGAGCATCCCAACGGCGAGTGGACCAAGTACAGCCACCTCGGGACGGGCACGGTCACCGACAATGGCTGGGAGGTCGGCGACTGGATCGAGGCGGGCGACGTGATCGGCGTCGAGGGAGACGTCGGGGCCGCCTCCGGGCGTCACCTCCATTACGAGGTGGGCGTGCCCGACGACCCGGAGGAGCCGACGCCCTTCACGGAGCTGGGCGGCTTCATGGTGCCCGATTTCGGCGTCAACAGGGTCCCGCGGACCTGTGACATCCCCGACCTCCTCTACGTGGACGATGCCGAGTACACGGCGAACCCCTGCAACCACCTGCCGCCGACGGCCGACGCAGGTGGCCCCTACGAGGTCGACGAGGGCGCCCCGCTCCTGCTCGACGGCTCCGGAAGCATGGACCCCGAGGGCCTTCCGCTCACCTTCGCGTGGTCGCCGGGCGACGCCCTGGACGATCCCTCCCTCGAGCAGCCGACCTTCGTGGGTCTCGATGACGGCGTCGCGGATTTCACCCTCGTGGTCTACGACCAGGTGGAGGCGCTGTCGGACTCCGACGAGACGACGGTCACGGTGCTCAACGTTGGGCCGACCGTCACGATCGACGCCGAGCAGGTCACGGAGATCGTCGAGGGCGATGTCCTGACCGTCATGGCGGGCTTCACGGACCCCGGGGTGCTGGACGCACCCTTCACGGCCCAGGTGCAGTGCTACGACGCCGACGGCTTCTCGCTCTCCGTCGATGGCACCGTCGACGTCACGAGCACGGACGGCCCGCTGGCCGGCACCGTCACGGCCGAGTGCCCCATCGGGGACACGAGCCAGTCCGGTGAGCCCCCGGCCGGCACCTTCACGGTCACCGTCTCGGTGACGGACAAGGACGGGGGATCGGGCGACGCCGCGTTCGAGATCACCGTGCTCAACGAGGCGCCGGCGCCCGAGATCGACCTCAGCGGCGCGACCTCGGTCAACGGCGTGCCCACGGTCCTGACGTCGATCGGCGAGTCGGTGGACTGGAGCGCGCAGGCGACGGATCCCGGAAGCGACGATCTGACCTTCGTGTGGGATTGGGCGGACGGCCTCCTCGACGACGCGAGCTACCTGCTCGACGATCCGAACCCCGATCCGTTCCCGAGCCCGACCGTGGATCCTCGCGACGTGATGGACGCGCGCGCGCACGCGTGGACGGACGCCTGCTTCTACCGGGTCGCGCTCGCGGTGTCGGACGACGACGCCGGCGAGGGCAACGATTCGGCGGCGGTGGTGGTCACCGGGGATGCAGGAGCGACCCGTGGCGCCGGGTACTGGATGGTCCAGTACCGCCAGACGCCGGGCAACTGGCTCGGTGAGGAGACGCTGGGATGCTATCTGGCCATATCCCAGCACATGTCGGCCGTGTTCGACGAGGAGCGGGACGGTACGGATTCCTTCGAGGAGGCCACCGACGCCCTGTGGACGAACGACAGCCGGGGCATGATGTACCACATGCTCGACCGCCAGCTGCTCGCGGCGTGGCTCAACTTCGCCAACGGCGCGTTCGAGTACGAGGACCTGGTTGATACGGACCACGACGGCATCCCCGACACCGCGTTCTCGACCGTGGTGGGTGCCGCGGAGGACGTCCGGCTCGATCCGGCGTCGACCAGGGACGAGCTGGAGGAGCAGAAGGACATCCTCGAGTCGATCAACCTGATGAACGAGAGTTGACACGGTCGCGTGGGGTCCGGCCCC
>JBFFWJ010000031.1:0-13363 GCA_041570315.1 Longimicrobiales bacterium
ACGGTCGAGCGAATCTACGTCGTCGGGGGAAGCGGCAACGACGCCATCCCGATGGCCGGGGTCCACTACGGCACGATCGAGACGGGCGGCTCCATCGCGGGGTGGGCGGCCGGCTCGCCGCTCACGATGGGGGTGGCGCACCACTCGACCCTCGCAGCGACCCCGTTCAACTCCAAGGTGCAGGGGTCGGGCTTCCTCTACGTCATGGGCGGGATCGAGGTCGAGGACGGACAACCCGTCGGCGCGATCCGTCGCATCCCGCTCAGCGAGGACGGTACGACCGGTGAGGCCGAGACAGTCGGCGCGCTTCCCGCGCCCCTGCACTCGTTCGGGGCGGTCCTGTTCCGGAGCACCATCTACATCGCGGGTGGCGCGACGACCGACGACGAGCCGGTCGCGGCCGCCTACCGGGCCGCGATCGACACGCTCGGCAACATCGGGGCGTGGGAGGCGCTCCCCGACCTTCCCGAGGCGCGCTCCTATCACGACTTCGTCGGCTTCGGAGGCTTCCTCTACGCGGTCGGCGGCGAGACCGCCGCCATGCCCGTGGACGACGCGAACTTCACGCAGAACCAGACCAAGCTCTCCAGCGTCGCGCACGCGCGCATCAACCTCCGCACCGGCCTCCTGAGCGACGGGTGGGTCGTGAGCGGGAGCTCGATGCAGAAGTCCAGGAGCAAGCACGTCGCCCTGGCCGCCGGCGGGAGCCTCTTCGTGAGCTCGGGCCTCTACGCGGCCGCCGGCACCGGGTCGTCGGAGAACGCCTACGCGACGATCAACTCCGACGGGACGGTGGGAAGCTTCGGGGGCGCGACGGGCTCCAACACGCTGCAGGCGGTGGGCGGGATGAACCTCTACGGAGCGAGCGGCGTCGCGTACGTCGACAGCGACGGCGTGGCGCACGTGATGATCCTCGCGGGCGACGACGTCAACAGCCCCGGGACCAAGAGCGCCAAGGTCATCTTCTACTAGTGCCTCGTGGTCGCAGGCGGGGTCCGGGCCACCACCGACGCTAGCGCCGCTGGCTGGTCAGGACCGGGCCGGTCGGCTTCAGGTAGGTCTCCCACCAGCGGAGCTCGTTCATCATCCGGTGCACGTTGTTCCAGTGGCCCCGGATCCCGTGCGCCTGGCCGTCGTAGATGATCAGCTCGGCGGGCACCCCCTGCTTCTTGAGGGAGGTGTAGAGCTGGATCGCGCCCTCCAACGGGACGCGGTAGTCCACCTCTCCGTGCACGAAGAGCGTGGCGGCCTGCACGCCGGCCGAGTTCAGGTAGGCCGACTGCCGGATCATGATCTCACGGGCGCGGGGCTCCCAGGGGCGGCCGAAGAACTCGAGCTCCTTCGTGCGCGCCACGTCGGAGTGCGCATAGTTGCTCGTCCAGTTCGAGGCGCCTGCTCCGCTGACCGCGGCGCGGAAGCGATCCGGGTAGCGGGTGATGAGCCAGTTGGTGAGGATCCCGCCGTAGGAGTGACCGGTCGAGCCGACGCGGTCGACGTCGATCGGGTAGCGCTCGACGAGGTGATCGACGCCGGCCAGCACGTCCTCCCCGTCGTTGGTGCCCCAGGCGCCCCACGTCCCCCACTTGAACTCGTCCCCGTAGCCGGTCGAGCTGCGGAAGTTCGGCAGGAAGACGAAGTAGCCGTTCGCGGCGAAGAGCTGGTTCTTGAAGCTGAAGCCGTAGCCCGACGCCGAGTGCGGCCCACCGTGGTTCACGACGATGAGGGGGTACTCGGACGCCGATCCCTCGCGGTAGCCGTACGGGTAGAGTAGGAAGCCCTCGACCGGCGTGCCGTCGTAGCTCTCGTACAGGATCCGCTCCCACCCGCTCGGCGAGACCTCGGCGAGGAACGCGTCGTGCACGGAGGTGAGCTGGCGCTCGTCGGCGCCGTCGATGTCGGCCGTCCAGATCTCGGAGGGGCGATCGAACTGCCCGACCGTGTACGCCATGCGCTCGAAGCCGTCGTCGATGCTGAGCCCCTGGATCCGGCGCAGCCCGGTCGTCACCTGCTCGACGGCGCCACCGTCGGGCGACACCCGGAAGAGATGCGTGGCCCCGCCGATCCCGGTCGTGAAGTACAGGTGGTCGCCGTCGGGCGCCCACTGGGGCGTGCCGGCGTCGAGGTCGAAGGCGGCCGTGAGGTTGACGGGTTCGCCGCCCGCTGCGGGCCGCACGTACAGGTCCCGTGGTCCACCGTGATCGAGCTTGCGCTCGATGATGTAGTCCGTGCCGAAGGAGCGAACGTAGGAGATCCAGTCGCCATCCGGCGAGAAGCCCACGCCGGAATAGGTGAAGCCGTCGTCGGTGAGGCGCGTGAGCCGGCCGCTCACGTCGACCGTGAAGAGGTCGGTGCGCGGATACTGCAGCTCGCTGAAGACGTTTTCGTCCGCGCTGAAGAGGAGGGTGCGCCCGTCCGGGCTCCACGACACGCTCCCCGGTCGGAGCCCGAGGCTGGTGAGCTGGCGGGGCTCTCCCGAGCCGTCGGCCGGCTCGAGGAAGATCTCCGCGCTGGCCGTCGCACCGCGATCGGGAAGCGGAAAGTCCTGACCGTCCTGCACGAAGGGGTACCAGTCGAACTGCACGCCCTCGAAGCGGTCGGCGTGCCGCTGCTCGAACGCGGTCAGGTCCGGTGCCTGGGGCAGGGGCCGGGCGATGTCTCGGACCACGGCGCGCCACCGTCCGTCCGGGCTCAGAGCGCCGGGGGGGCCGTCCTCCGGGGCCGGCGTGGCGGCCTCGCCGAGCCTCTGGGCATCGACCACCCAGCGGTTGCCCGATTCGTCCTCGACGCGAAGCCGGCTCCCCTCGACCCAGCTCGGGCTCGACACGTCTCGGCCCTGGTGCCGCACCCGTTCCGGCTCTCGGGAGCCGTCCGCCCGCGCGACCCAGGTCTCCTCGAGGGTCGCGTTGTCCTCCTCCACCGAGCTGGAGACGGTGTAGGCGACCCAGCGCCCGTCCGGGGAGATCCGAGGGGAGCTCACGGACTTGACCGCGTAGTAGTCCTCGAGCTGGAGGGCGCGACCGGACTGGGCCAGGATCGGCTCGGCAGCGATCGAGACCGCGGCGAGGGCGAGGGCGAGGGCAGTGAAGGCGGACAGGCGTCGCATGGGACCCCTCCGGGGAGGATGGCATGAGCGTCCGCCGAAAGTCCGGCCGCGGGGTGGGGCTCGCAAGGCCGGCGCGGCTCCGCCGCAGCCGCGGGCGGCCTACCTGTTGGCTCCCGACCTCGTTCGCACGTGGATCACCCCGTCGGCGGAGCCCTCGAGGAAGGCCGCGGCGGGCCCCCGCAGGATCTCGATCTCCTTCACGTCGCTCGCCGGAATGCGACGCAGCACCTCGAGGGCCTCTCCGAGGCCGCCCGCCATCCGGACGCCGTCCAGGAAGACGACCGGATCGCGGCCGACGCTGATGCTGCGCACGCCGCGAAGCTGAATCGGGGCCCGGTCCGCGCCGACGATGCCCGAGTTGCCCGTCCGGCCCGGAATCTGACCCGCCAGGAGATCCGCTGCGGTCTTCACCTCGGAGAGGGCCGACGTGCGCTCGGGGCGTCGTCCGACCACCAGGAGCTCGTCCAGGAAGGCGCTGACGCCGGGGAGGATGAACTGCACGTAGACGACGGCGTCCGCACGAACGGTGACCTGCTGGACCATGCTGGCGAAACCGGGCGCCTCCACGCGTACGGAGACGGGCCCGAGCGGCGCGTCCGGAAAGGCGAAGGTGCCGTTCTCGCCGCTTTGCGTCTCGAGGCCCAGCCCCACGAGCGTGATCTTCGCGGAGGCGACCGGCGTCCAGGTCGCCTCGTCCGCGACGACCCCGGTCAGGAGCGCCTGCTCCTGGGCAGCGGACGGCGAGGAGCCGAGCGCCGAGCTGACGGCCGCGGCGGCGATCAGCGAGGCGGCGGTCTTGGACGCGAGCTTCGACCTGCTCACCGGGGCGCGTCGGGGAATCCTCATGACAGCTCAGGATACCGCTCGGGGGCGCCCGGGGTCCAGCCGGCGCTGCACGTCAGCCGGAGCACGGCGGCGCTCAGGGGCAGCGGGGCGGACCCGTCTTCCGTCGGTGCGGGCGAGCCGGCCGGAGCGGAACGGGGTCGCCGACGATGCCCTTTCTTGACGGCGCGGGGGCGCGGGTCTCACGTTGTCGCTCGATCCTAAGCCCCTCCTTTGGTTCGCCCCTTCGCTGATTCCGGTTCCGACCGGTCCCCGGGGGTCCGATCGGGACCGTGGTTCTAGAGCATCCTCGGTGGACAGGGACCGACGAGGTCCCCGTCCTGAGACCGGATCGCCAGGGCTCTGTCCTCGACCATACGGGAGGCGACTATGGAATCACGGCAACGGTGCCGTTCGCGCGCGCTCACGCGGAAGTGGAGCCTACTCGCCCCGGCCTTGGCGTTGACGCTGGTGGCCACGGGCGAGGCGCTCGCGCAGCAGACGGGCAACATCGCCGGGCTCGTGGTCGACGGGAGCTCGGGTCAGCCGCTCGCCTCGGCGCAGGTCTACATTCCCGATCTCAACAGCGGCGTTCTCACGCAGCTCGACGGCCGTTACCTGCTTCTGAACGTGCCGGTCGGCACGCACCCGGTGCGGTTCGAGCGCATCGGCTACCGGGCCATGACGGTCGAGGTGACCGTAACCGCCGGGGCCACGGCGCGGCAGGACTTCACGGTCACCGAGGACGCCCTCCAGCTCGACGAGATCATCGTCACCGGCACGCCGGGCGGCACGCAGCGTCGTGCGATCGGCAACGCGGTGGCCCGTCTGGACGCCTCGGAGCTCGCCGCGGTGCGGCCCATACGGAACATGCAGGACCTCGTGCAGGGCCGGACGCCCGGGCTCGCCTTCGCACGGTCCGGCGGGCAGGTCGGGGAGGGCTCGATCATCCGCATCCGAGGCGTCTCGAGCTTCGGGCTCGGGTCTCAGCCGCTCATCTACGTCGACGGCGTGCGCATGGACAACACGGTCGGCCTCGGCCCCACCCTGCCGAACACCGGGGCCGGTCAGCGAGCCGCGAGCGCGTTCGACGACCTGAACCCCAACGACATCGAGAGCGTCGAGATCATCAAGGGGCCAGCGGCGGCGACGCTGTACGGCACCGAGGCCTCGGCGGGCGTCATCCAGATCATCACCAAGCGGGGTGAGCTCGGGGCTCCGCAGTTCGACGCCCAGATCACGCAGGGCTCCAACTTCCTTCTCGACCCCCGCGGCATGATCGGCGATCAGTTCCACTGCCCCGGGCGTCCTCCGTGCTCGGCCGACGAGGTCGTCCGCTACAACATCCTCGACCTCGAGGAGGAGAACGGCTTCGGGTCGCCGTTCAGCAACGGACACAACCAGCGCTACAACCTCAGCGTCCGCGGGGGGACGGACCAGGTCAACTACTACGTGTCGGCCGACTACACGGACGAGAACGGGGTCAGGAAGACGAACTGGAGCGAGCAATTCAGCGGGCGCGCCAACCTCGGCCTCGTCATGAGCGAGGCGCTCACCGTGAACGTCTCGATGGGCTACCTGAGCGGCGAGACACGGTTCGGGACGGGCCTCATCGAAAGCGGGGGCCTGTGGCCGCACACGATGTGGGCCCAGGGCCGGGACTTCCTCGCGCGCGGCTATCTCTCCTTCACGCCGGAGGAGTTCGACATCCCGGAGGCGACCCGGGACTACACCCGCTTCACCAGCAGCGTGACGATCTCGCACGACCCGTTCTCCTGGCTCGACCATCGGCTGACCGTCGGGCTCGATCGGGGCGAGGAGGAGAGCCAGACCCTGTTCCCGCGGGACGTCGACGGAGCCGACGGACCCTTCGGGGACTCCTCGCTCGGCCGTGTGGAGACGCTGCGACCCCTCAACACGCAGTTCTCGGTCGACTACGGGGCGAGCCTGAGGTATTCCCCCAGCGACGCCTTCTCCCTGACCACCTCGGTCGGGGCCCAGTACTACACGACCGAGCTCAATCGGATACAGACGCTCGGGCTGGTCTTCCCGGCGCCCGCCATCCGCTCGATCGAGGGCGCGACGGAGACGTCGGCCACGCAGACGTTCCGGCAGAACAAGTCGCTCGGCCTCTACGTACAGCAGGAGATCGGCTGGAACGACCGCGCCTTCCTCACCGCCGCCGTGCGCGGAGACGACAACTCCACGTTCGGAGCGGACTTCGACGCGGCGATCTATCCGAAGGTGTCCGCCACCTGGGTCGTCTCGGAAGAAGATTTCTGGAGCGTGGACTTCATCAGCTCGCTGCGCCTTCGCACCGCGTGGGGCAAGGCGGGCCGTCAGCCGGACACGTTCGCCGCGGTGACGCTCTTCCGGCCCTCGATCGGCTCGGGTGGCGTCGCGGCGGTCACGCCCCAGACCTTCGGCAACCCCGACGTCGGACCGGAGATCGGCAGCGAGCTCGAGGTGGGGTTCGACGCGGCGTTCCTCAACGACCGCGTCTCGACCGAGTTCACCTACTACTACCAGAAGATCAAGGACGCGCTCGTCAGCGTGCCCCTCGCGCCCAGCGAGGGCTTCCCCGGCAGCCAGGCGGCCAACCTCGGCCAGCTCGACAACTGGGGCTACGAGCTCGCGCTGAACATGCGCCCCTTCGAGACCGCTGACTGGTCCATGGACCTCGGGCTCCAGTTCGCGTACACGATGAACGAGATCAAGGACCTGGGCGGGCGGACACCGACCGACGCGCTGCGGCTGGGCTACCCGTGGCCCAACGAGACCACCGATTTCATCGAGAGCGCGGAGTTCGGTCCGACGGGCTTCCCCACCAACCTGATGTGCGACGCCGGCGTGAGCCTGGCACCGGATCCGTCGCAGCAGGACATGTACGGATGGGAGCCGGGCGGCCCGATCGTGCCCTGTGACGAGACTCGCGATCGCACGCTTCTCCAGGGCCCCGAGTTCAGCCCGTGGACGTGGAGCGGGAACGCGACGGTGTCGTGGCGGGACCTCCAGGTCTTCGCCATGGTCGACGCCGAGCACGGCCGCTGGCTGAACGACTTCAACATCTCCTGCCGCCACGACTACTGCGGCTTCCCCAACAGCCGCGCCTCGATGCTGCGGGACGATCCCGTCTTCGTCGAGTCATCGCTGCTGGTGTTCCGTCACCCGGCGGACTCCCGGCGCTGGGCGGACTACGACGCCTCGTACGTGCGGCTGAGGGAGATCGGCGCGCGCTACCAGCTTCCCAGCTCGGTGACCGGACTGGCCGGCGCCGAGCGGGCCTCCCTTTCGGTGTCGGCCCGCAACCTGTGGTACCTGTGGCGGAAGACGGACGACGTGTCGGGCGTCCCCATCCCGTCTCCCGAGATCGCAAACCCGCAGAGTGAAGGGGCGTTCTCGCTCTTCCAGTGGCCTCCGCTCACGACCTTCGAAGCCACGCTTCGGGTCTCCTTCTAGGAGGAGATGATGACGTACAGCATGAAGTGGACGCGAGTCGCGGCGATGGCTCTGTGCGTGGCCGCAGCCGGGTGCGACGAGCTCCTGGACGTGGAGCTTCCGGGCCAGGTCACCGAGGACGCGACGTTCGTCCCCGGCCAGGCGAGACTGCTGGTGAACTCGGCGATCGCCGACATCGAGTGCGCGCTCTCGGACTTCACCGCCTTCGAGGCCGCGGGCTACGAGGACGCGATCACCCGGACGGTGGGATGGTGGGGAGGGAGGTTCGAGCGGCCGGTCACGCCCGGTGGCGGCAGCAACTGCAGCTCGGGCGAGACGAGCGTCGCGTGGTTCAACCCCCTGCACAAGGGCCGGTGGCTGGCCGAGCAGGTGTACGAGCGCCTGGCCAACGAGTGGGACGCCAGCCAGGTGCCGGACCGGGAAGAGCTGATGGGCACAGCCGCGCTGTATGCGGGCCTCAGCTACACGACGCTCGGTGAGTTCTTCTGCGAGGTCACCGTCGACAGCGGACCGCTGATGACGAACGTGGAGGCGCTCGTGCAGGCCGAGCAGTGGTTGACGACCGCCTTGGGACACATCGACGCCAACGGCGACTACGGCATCGCGAGCGGGGTCACCGACAGCGCCGAGCAGATGGCGTATCTCCTCAGGGCGCGGGCGCGCTTCGCCCAGAACGCGCCGGGCAAGGACGCCGAAGCCGAGCAGGACGCGCAGGAGATCACGCAGGGCTTCAGCTCGTTCATCACGCGCGAGAGCGGCGCGGAGCGGGTGCGCTGGAACCGCGTGCAGAGCGCGCACATCGGACTCGGGTGGATCGCGCTGCTCGGCCCGGTCGACTGGTGGAGCGGCACCTCGTCCGTGAACCCGATCGACGGCCAGCCCTGGCCGGCGGTGATTCCCTACACCGGGTACTGGGACCTGGCCGTCCTGGACGACGGCCGCGCGGTCTCGGACACCGGACATCCGATCACGCTCGACGATGCGGGCGCGGTCGCCGATCCGCGGGTGCCTGCCGTTCCCCAAGGTGGGGGCGGCATCGGGGCCGGCGGTGGGCCGAACAACTACCCGCTCTACGAGCCGGCGAAGTACCTCAGTCGGGACGACGACTTCCCGCTCGCCAAGTGGGAGGAGGCCTGGCTGATCCGGGCGCAGGTGGCGGGTGGGCAGACTGCGATCGACCTGGTCAACGACATCCGGACAGCGCACGGCCTGCCGACCATCTCGGGCGCGTACCAGGCGGCGCTCCTGGCAGACGCTGACGCGGTCCAGTGGATGCTCGTCGAGGAGATCCGCCGCACGCACTTCCTCGAGGCCGGCCGCTTCTGGAGCGCCAAGCTCCGCTACGACCTGTGGTTCCCGCGAGGCGAGGGGTTCGACCAGTGGAACTTCTCGTACCTGGGCGGCGTGCGGATGACGTATCCCACCGGCGAGTACACGCAGAACCCGAACCTGACGGATGACGACCAGGGCACGGGCTGCGTGGCGAGCCAGAGGCCGATCGTGTAGGACGCGCCGTATCGCGCAGGACGCACCGGAAGGTCGTGCGAGCCGGGATCGGTCTTGGCTAGCGTTGCGGGGTGGCGCCGCGTGTGCGGCGCTGCCCCGCTGACGTCTTGCGGTCGGCGCGCCCCGAAGCCGTCTCTGGCCCCGTTCGCCGAAGACCCGCATCCTTTCCCGACTCGAGACCCCGACTCAGACAGGAGTCCGACAATGTCACGATTGCCCATGGCGTTCATCCTCCTGGGTCTCGCGGTGCCTGTCGCGGGCAGCGCCCAGGTGCCGATCACGGTCGAGAAGGACGTGATCTTCAGCCGCGTCGAGGGGGCGGCCGTCCTCGCCGACGTCGCCTACCCGGTCGGCGGGTCGGACCTGCCGGTCATCATGTACGTGCACGGCGGCCGCTGGCGCGCCGGCACCCGCGTGAACGATGCCGGCCTGCAGGTCGCCGAGTGGGCCGGAATGGGCTTCTTCGCCATGACGATCGACTACCGCCTCGTCGGCGCCTCGCCCGCTCCCGCGCCCTATCAGGACATGCAGACCGCGATTCGCTGGGTCCACGCCCACGCCGACGAGTACGGCATCGACGAGGACCGCATCTACCTGATCGGCAACTCCGCGGGCGGCCACCTCGTGTCGCTGGTCGCGACGCTCGGCGAGGGGCCCTATCCGCGGGTCGGCGGCTGGGAGGACGCGCGCAGCGACGTGCGTGCGGTCATCAGCGCCGCCGCACCGTACGAGCTGAACACGCTCTCGTGGGGCGACCTCTGGACGCCTCTCGAGGGTGACGTGCACGAGGCCCGCCGCATCGCGTCACCGATCCACCAGATCGGGCCGGCCACCAAGCCGATCCTGATCGTGCACTCCGACGACGACCGCTCGGTGCCGATCCAGCAGGCGGTGGACATGGCCGCCGCGCTCGAGGCCGCCGGCGTGCGCCACCGGTTCGTGCACTACGCGGATCGGGGGCACATGTCGGTGACCGACGAGGTCAAGGAGCACACGTTGGCCTTCATCGCGGAGGTCGAGGGGCGGGACTAGCGGCCGAGTGCCCGGCGCTTCTCGGCTGAGAGCGGCCGTGCGTTGATGCTCGTGCGGGCACGCTTCTCCCGACCGGCGCCCGGCGGCACCGCCTTGGGCCTCCTCGTGGCGGTTGCCCTCGCGCTCGGTCCGGCGCTTCCGGAGGGCGCGGTGCCGGCGGCCGGGGCCCACGCCCTGGAGGCCCAGGCACCCCCGTCGCAGCGCCGCCGGGACGCGGCGCGCGCGATCGTGGACGGTGAGTATCGGCACGAGCTCGCGCCCACCGCCACGGCGGTCTGGGCGGTCGGCCCGATCGAAGTCGACGGGCGGCTCGACGACCCCACGTGGGCCGAGGCCACACCCATCACGGACTTCATCCAGGAGATCCCACTGGAGGGTGAGCCAGCAAGCCGGCGAACGGAGGTCCGCATCGCGTTCGACGAAGACGCGGTCTACGTCGGGGCCATGCTCTACGACGACGGGTCGGTCACCGGCCGCTTGCAGCGACGCGACGGGGGAGGCGGGGACTTCGACTATCTCGGGGTGAGCCTGGACAGCTTTCACGACCACGAGACGACCTTCAACTTCTTCGTCAACCCCGCGGGCTCGTACCAGGACATGGCATTGGGTGGAGGCGGAGGGGGCGGCGACGGCGGTGGTGGAGGCACGTCCTGGAATCCCGTATGGAGTCGGGCGGCGCGCGTGACCGACGAAGGTTGGTCGGCGGAGCTGCGCATCCCCTTCAGTCAGCTGCGCTTCAGCGGCGAGGAGCGCCAGGTCTGGGGAATCCGCGTGACGCGGAACGTCTACCGGCTCCAGGAGCGGGCGGTCTTTCCCTTCATCCCCGTCCTCGAGCGGGGCGGGGCGTCTCGCTACGGCCACCTGGAGGGGATCGAAGGCATCGATCCGGGCCGAAGCCTCGAGCTGCTCCCCTACGTCGCGGCCCGCGGAGAGTACCTCCGGCTGCCGGCTCCGGCCGGCGTCGGCTTCGCGAACCCGTATCGGGACGGCTCGGACCACTTCGGCGGCGTCGGGCTGGATCTCAAGTATCGCCTGACCCCGAACGTCACGCTCGATGCGACGGTCAACCCGGACTTCGGGCAGGTGGAGCTGGATCCGTCGGTCATCAACCTCACGGCCTTCGAGACCCGCTACGCGGAGGTGCGGCCCTTCTTCGTGGAGGGCGCGGACATCTTCACTTTCGGCGAGGGAGGGCCGGCCGGGAGCTCCGGCCGGCCGCCACAGCTCCTGTACTCGCGGAGGATCGGCCGCTCGCCCCAGGGCGCGGTCCCGTCCAGCGCCGTCTTCTCCGACGCGGACGCGGCCACGACGATCCTGGGAGCGGCCAAGGTGACCGGGAGGACCACGAGCGGCTGGTCTCTCGGGCTTCTCGAGGCGCTGACCGGAAAGGAGACGGCGGAGTTCGTCGATGCGGGCCGGGCCCGGGGCGAAGCGGTCGTGGAGCCCACCTCGAACTACCTGATCGCACGGGCGCGGAAACAGACCCGAGGCGGCGACACCCGGTTCGGGCTGATCGCCAGCGCCGTCAACCGCGCACTGTCGGGGACGGAGGTGGAGGACCGTCTCCATGCCGCGGCCTACTCGGGCGGGTTCGACGCGGCCCACGAGTGGGACAACCGGACCTACCGGGTCAGCGGCTCGTTCACGGCCAGCTACGTGCGAGGAAGCGCCCTCGCGCTCGCTCGCACCCAGCGGTCCTCGACCCGCTACTACCAGCGCCCCGACGCGTCGCATCTGGAGCTGGACCCCGGTGCCACCTCGCTGGCGGGCTACTACGCCATGGTGGACGTCGCGAAGCAGGCAGGCGCCTTCGGGGCCAACCTCGCTCTGGCGCTGTCCAGCCCGGGCTACGAGGTGAACGACCTCGGATTTCAGACGCTGACGGATCGCCTCATCGTCGACGCGAACTTCAGGTTCAGCCGACCCAACCCCGGCAGGATCTTCAGGAGCTGGACCGTCCGCGCCAGCCCGGACGCCAGCTGGAATTACGCGGGCGACCGTGTCCACACGGAGTTGGGCGCCGGTGCCAACGTTCAGCTCCTCAATTACTGGAGCGCGGGTGCCGGCCTGGCGTACCGTCCGGCGGTCGACGACGACCGGCTGACGCGTGGCGGCCCCATGGCGAGGACGCCGACCCGGTACGGTGGCTCTGTCAACGTGGGCTCCGACTCGAGGCGGTCCGTGGTGGGTCGACTCGCCTACGCCTGGGACACCGACGACTCCGGCGGATGGGGGCACGACGTCAGCCTGAGCCTCACGGCCAATCCGAGCGACTGGGTGCGCGTGCAGACGGGGCCGAGGCTCTCACGTCGGCTCGGAACGGACCAGTACGTCAGCTCCGTCCCCGACCCCCTCGCGGCCCGGACCTACGGCCGCCGCTACGTGTTCGCCGACCTCGAACAGACCACGCTCTCGCTCTCGGCCCGGCTGAACGTGACGCTGACGACCGACCTGTCTCTGCAGCTGTACGCCGAGCCCTTCATTTCGGCGGGCGACTACCGCGGGCTGAAGGAGCTCGCTCGGCCGCGAGCCTACGAGTTCCTGCGCTACGGTGCGGACACGGGCACCGTCTCGGAGCAGCCCACCGGACAGTACGCGGTCGACCCGGACGGAGCGGGGCCGGCGGCGCCGTTCGCGGTTCCCAACCGGGACTTCAGCTACCGAAGTCTCCTGGGCAACGCGGTCCTGCGGTGGGAGTGGCGGGAGGGATCGACGCTCTACCTCGTGTGGCAGCAACGGCGAATCGACTCGCGGACCGGGCTTGGACCGATCGGCACCGCCGACTGGATCGGAACCTTCGACCTGGCGCGCGACGTCGGGGACATGTTCCGCACGCCGTCGGACAACATCTTCGCGATCAAGATCAACTACTGGCTGAACCCCTGACGCATGCGTGCTCGAGGGGGCTCCTCCGTCCCGGGGGTCCGGGTCGGGGCCCGGGTTCCGGACACCGCCTAGCAGTCGGCGAGGCGTCAGCCCCCGCCGTCCTCCCTCGCCGCCAGGGCGGCCTCCGCGAGGTCGCGAAGGTAGTGCTGCAGCGACACGAGCTCGTCGTAGGTGATGTCGGCGTACATCGGCATGCCGTCGTCGGAGCGCTCTCCGTCCCGCACGACGCCGGCGAAGCGCTCGAGCGAAGAGACCACCCGGGACGCGCGCAGGTCGGGCGCCAGTCCCCCGGAGACCGCCGCCGGTCCGTGACAGACTCCGCAGCGGAGCCCGTAGTAGAGGGCGCCCGCCGGGACCTGCTCCGCATCCACCTCGAAGTCCGACTCGATCGGCTCGGGGATCTCCGGGGGCGGCTGCGGGGGCAGCTATACGTATAATCATACTGACAACATTACCTACGGCGTTGACGCGGTCTTTTTCGGGGACACCCATCTTTTTCACAGAACGCTCCGCGACGGGGTCCACTATACGAATTCCTCAGGCGGGGGCAGGGGC
>JBFFWJ010000032.1:0-13331 GCA_041570315.1 Longimicrobiales bacterium
GGCTGCGAGGCCCGACACTGCTGGGGGTGGTGGGAGCGCGGCCGCACCCTCGAGGCCGCCGGGCGGCTCGTCGAGGCCAAGGACGTCTACCTTCGCTCCACCTCCGAGATCGCGATGACCGAGACGCGCTGGTTCCCACTCAACCTGCCCGACGTGCTCGAGCGCCTCGCCCGAGTGTCGGAGCAGGTCGGGGACACGGCCACGGCGCGAGACGCGAGCCGACGACTCGTCGAGCTCTGGGCCGACGCCGATGCCGAGCTGGTGCCGCGCCGGCAGGCGGCCGAGGCACGCCTCGAGGCCCTCGGGGGCTGACCGAGGCGCAGGTCGGTGACGGTCGGTCCCGGGCCGCGGGATCGGGTGATCAGCCGCCCTCCGCCTCCAGCCCCGCCGTCAGCGCCTTCTCGATTCGGGCCAACGACTCGCTGAGGTGCGCGGACGTGTAGTCGTCGCGCCCCGCGACCCCCTCCATGCGCTCGCCGAGCCCCTGGAGCTGCCAGCGCGCGACGGCGCGCGCGTCGGCGGGAGTGCCGTTCGCCGGATCCACGATCAGGCGGGTCATCGCGTCCAGGTAGGCGCGCTGCAGGTCGCGACGGTTCGCGCTGATCGCGCCGCTCTCGAGGTCGCTCCACACGGCGGTGGTCACCGAGCTCATCATCTCGGGGATCGTGACCATGGCCCCTTCGCCGAAGCGCTCCTCTAGCGTGCGCATCCGCTGAAGCCGCGAGGGGTTCACGAGCTGGTTCATGACGGCCGTCTGGAGGCCGAGCTGGTTCTGGAGGAACGGGTAGTCGTAGCGACCGTTGAAGGTGCGCGGGCTGCCGAAGTGCGCGTAGCCGTTCGTGCCGAAGCGTTGCAGGTCCTCGGAGGGGATCTCCAGGACGCCCTCGGTGAAGAGCCGGTCGACGAGCAGGGCGAGGGCCCTGCGCTGTCGATCCTTGCCGGGGCTCTCGAAGGGGAGTCGCCCGTCACCCACGTGGTCGCGGTTCATGTACGCGCCGCCGAGGTACTTCACGGCCGGCGCGAGCGAGCGCGCGTACTCGTTCATGAGCTGCCCGTACGCGTTCGTCAGGCTCACGAACTCGTCGTTGTCTTCGAGGACGTAGCCCGGCAAGTCCTCGATCAGCTCGAGGATCATGGCCGTGCGAGCCTCGCCCCAGGCCAGGGGGTCGCCCCCGAGGTCGTAGGTGTTGATGGTCGGGTCGAGCGCGCCCGGTCCACCGGACTCGTTGCCGTACAGGTGCCCGCGCTCCGCGACCCGGCGTGCGATCTCGTCGGCGTCGGCCTGCTCGTGCGTGTAGGCGTAGCTGATCGCCCACCGGTCGTAGGAGCCGATTCCGGTGTTCGTATACAGGCCCGTGTCCCCGTCCGGGTTGAGGTTGACGGTCGGGTACTCCATGACGGAGCTGAACACGCCGTTTTCCGCCGTCCACTCCTCGTCGTACATGCGATCCATGGGCGTGCTCGCCGACGAGCGGAAATTGTGCTGCAGGCCGAGCGTGTGCCCGACCTCGTGCATCACGACCCACTTCACCGACGCGCTGATCCACTCCTCGGGAGCCGGCTCGTCGGGCGCGATGAGGCCGCGCGCGAGCATGTAGGCGCCGGCGAGCGCGCCCTGGTCCACGTACGCGCTCGCGAAGCCCGGCAGCTCCACGCCCATCTGGTTCGCCTCCTCCGGCGCGAGCTCGAAGTCGCCGACGCCCAGGGTCGCCTCGAGCGCCTCCGCCGCCGTGACCGGCGCGACCAGGCGTCGACCGACCGCGTACCGGCCGAGCATCATGTTGGCCTCGAAGAGAATGTCCGCGTCCAGGATCTCTCCCGTGCGTGGGTCCACCTTCGACGGGCCGATGGCCCCGTAGCCGACCTGGTCCGACGTGTTCCAGCGCAGCGTGGCGTAGCGGATGTCGTCGGGATCGGCACCCTCCGGCAGGTCCTCGGCCCGGATCGCGTCGACCCATCCGGCCGCCTCGAAGGCGTCGTTCCAGGCCTCGACCCCCGCGTGGAACTCGTCCCGGTACCGGTCGGGCACGGTATGGTCGATGTAGTAGGTGATCGGGGTCACCGGGCGCCACCCGTCACCCACGCGCTCGCCCCGCTCCAGGCGCCAGCGGTTCACCATGCGCACGAAGTGATCGCCCTGGCTGTCGTCGCTGAAGTCCTTGTGCACCGTCCAGAAGTTGCCGACACGGTCGTCCCCCCGGCGTCGCTCCATCGGCGTCTCGGGCAGCGCCGCGAGCGTGTAGTGAAGCGTGACGGGGATGTAGCGGCCATCGGGGACCGAAGGCAGGCTCACCGGACGGCTCGACCGGAAGGTGAGCTTCGCCTTGATGTTCGTGTTGCCCTCGAAGCTCTTCACGTCCTCCAGGTAGCTCCGGCTGCGGTCGAAGCTGGCGCTGCCCGGCTGGCCCGGCTGCACCGAAGCCACGCTGCGCATGCGGTCGCTCAAGCCGTGCAGGTCACCCACGAACCAGTCGGTGGCGTCGAAGACCAGCGCCGAATCCGGCCGCGTGGCCTCGATCGAGGCGCTCTCCACCACGGACGAGCCGATCGTCAGCTCCACCGCCTGCCGCACGCGCCGGTCTTCCTCGGCGCCGAAGCGGTGCGGTCGCTTGAGCAGGTAGAGCGTCTCGCCCCTCCTCTCGATGGCCATGAGGTCCATCTCGAAGAACGTCGTGGTGGTCCCGCCGTAGAGGCCGCGCGCGCCGATGCCCTGCGCGATGCGGTAGTCCATCAGGAAGTCCCTGCCGAGCCGGTCCTGCTCGACCGCCAGGTACAGCTTGTCGTCCTTCAGGTAGACGTCGAAGAACCCCTCCAGGAGCTCGGCGCCCTCGGCCAACCTCTCGAAGTCGGCGAAGGGGCTCTCCTGCTCTTCCTCCTGCCCGGCCTCACGGGTCGGCTCCTGCGCCTGAAGCGGCAGCGCGAACCCCACCATGCACGCGAACGCAACGATGCTCTTCATCGTCCCACACCTCCCCCGCTGGAATCCGACTCGCTTTCGTCTACGGTCCCGTACCATAACCGGGCGAAGCGGACCGCAGCCACCCGCTCGCGCCACCACGCCGCGTGACCATGCCCGGGGACGGGCCCCACGCCGTCCGACACGCGGTCGACGACGCCCGCCCGAGGCATCGCCCGGGTCGTGGAATGTCGCCCGTAGCGCTGGCGCGAGCCGCACCCAGGGCCCACTCTGCGGCACCGCCCAGGAGGTCACATGAGCCGCAGCCGCATCCTGTCCACGCTTCTGTGCACGACGGTCTCGACCGGCATGCTCCTGCCCGGGGCGGCCGCCGCGGGCCAGGAGGCCGCGTCCGGCCGCGAGACGGCTCGGGACATGCCCCGAGGCCTGCTCTCGGCCACCCCGGCCGCCGCCGACGGCTACGTGTACTTCGCCTCCCTGATCGGATCCACGACCTATCTGCTGGAGTCCGCCTCGGGCGCGGTGGTCCATACCTGGGAGAGCCGATACGCTCCGGCCGGCAGCGTGTATCTGCTGGACAGCGGCAACCTGATCCGCGGCTCCAGGCTGCCCAACCCACCGGTCTTCAGCGCCGGAGGCCAGGGTGGCCGCCTGGAGGAGCGGACCTGGGACGGGGAGCTCGTGTGGTCGTGGGTCCTGGCCGACGAACGCGCGCTCCTGCACCACGACTTCAAGGTCATGCCCAACGGCAACATCCTCGCGATCGCGTGGGAGTCGAAATCGCTGGACGAAGCCCGCACGGCCGGCTCGGCTCCGGAGTGGACGCCCGAGCAGGGCCTGTGGCCCGACATGATCCTGGAGATCGAGCGGGACGGGCCGTACGGCGCGCGGGTCGTCTGGCAGTGGCACGCCTGGGATCACCTGATCCAGGACACCGACCCCTCGCTGCCGAACTACGGAGACCCGTCCGAGCACCCGGAGCGGATCGACGTGAACGGAGGAGACCGTTCGCTTCCGGAGGCCGTCACCGACGAGCGGATCGCGGAGTTCCGGCGGATCGGATACGTGCCTTCGGACGACGACGAGTGGAGCCCGACCTCGGATCTGATGCACTCCAACGCCATCGCGTACAACGCGGAGCTCGACCAGATCGCGCTCAGCGTGAACGCCTTCAGCGAGATCTGGATCATCGACCACAGCACCACCACCGAGGAGGCGGCGAGCCGCTCGGGCGGGCGGTGGGGCAAGGGCGGGGACCTGCTGTACCGCTGGGGACGGCCGCAAGCCTACGGCCGCGAGCAGGTGCCCGGGCTGGAGCGTAGCCGTCAACACGACGTCCGCTGGATTCCGGAGGGGATGCCGGGTGCCGGCAACCTCCTGCTCTACGCCAACAACGTGGCCGGTGAAGACGGGATGCACTCCGAGATCTTCGAGCTGGCGCCCCCGACCGCGGCCGACGGCAGCTACGTGATCCCGGCCGAGGGGCCCATCGGCCCGCTCGAGCCGGCGTGGCGCTACGTCGCCTCTCCGGACCCCGACAGCTTCCACAGCCCCTTCATCTCGGGCGCGCACCGGCTCTCCGACGGCAACACCCTGATCACCTCCGGTGGGCCGGGCCGCTTCTTCGAGGTCACCCCCGACGGGGACATCGTGTGGGAGTACCGCTCGCCGACCTCGGGCTCGGTCGACGTCGACGGCGCTCTCGGGGGTGCGGCCCGCACCTGGCCCTACGGCGTGTTTCGAGCGACCAAGATCGCGCCCGACCACCCGGCCCTGCGGGGACGCATGCTCAGGCCGCTCGATCCGCAGCCGGAGTGGATTCCACCGCTCGAGCCGACGGGTGGCGGCGGATGAGCGGATGGCGGGGGGCGAGGGGCGACGGCTTCGACGCCCGGCCACCGCACGCGCCCACGCTTTCGCCTGGCCGGTCGCGGCCTCCGCGGAGCCCGGACCGGCGCCGACCGGCCTCGCTCCCCGGCTACAGGGGGTGCGGCCCGGGCTCCACGGAATCGACGTAATCGCGGAAGTCCGGGGTGAAGAAGTCGCGCCGGACGCTCCAGACCCACTGGACTCCGGGCCAGTTGAGAAGCGCCGCGTACTGTCGCTCCATCGAGCACCACAGCGGCTCGTCGAGCCTTCCATCCCGCCGCTGGTAGAAGGCGTCCTCCCAGACCCGGTAGTTGCGCTGGATGAACGCGATGAACTGAATCCGCTCCGCCTGGTTGAGCACGTCGGGATCGTCCTTGCCCCGCGCGAAGAGATCCGAGAGCTGGGCGTCCATGAACGTCGCCGCGATCCCTTCGCGGAATCCGACCGAAACCTCGTGGATGGCGTCGAGCTGGGTCTCGCGAACCTGATTTCGCACCTGCCGCGCGAGGTAGAGCACGGAGATCACGACCGCGACGGCGCCGACGAGCTCACCGATCGCGCCGATTGCGTCCCAGTTCATGCAGAGTTCCCGAAGAAGGTAAGCTCCGAAGATAGCGGAGCGCCCCGCCAGCACCGACCCGTCCGGCCCAGGCGGAGCCCCGGAAGGTCCCGCGTGGGGCCGGGATCAGAACTGGACGAGGCGCGTCACCTTGAGCGTGAGCCCGCGGTCGATGACGGCGGCCTCGCCTGCGGCCGGCCGGGTACGGCGGCGCTCGGAGAAGACGACGAAGACGTCGCTCAGCGGAGCGTGGATCAGGTTGAAGCGCACGTTCGTGAGCAGCTCCTTCGCCACTCGGTTGTACTGCACGAACGACGACAGGAAGGTGCGCGTGTCGTACCCGAGCTGCATCCGACCGCGAAAGAGGTCGGCGTCGATGGGGGTCCCGGCCAGCTCGATGCGATTCCTCTGCGCGCTCCCCTCGAGGAGGAGGTGCTCGTTCGGCCTGAGCGTCAGCGTCCCGGACACCGACGAACGGTCGCCGTCGAAGAACTCGCCGGTGCTGAGCGCGACGCTGCCGGCCAGGACGCGCGCGCCGCTGGAGGCGTAGCTGACCGAGACCAGGTCGAACGCGTAGTCTCCGGCGGCCAGCGGAATCCCCAGGATCGTGCTCGTCTCCTCCAGGCGCTCCCGGCGGCGGGAGTACTCGGCGCTGAAGCGGCCTCCGTCGCCGCCGATCACCGTCAGGCCCGGCTTGATCTCGCGACTCTCGAAGTCTCCGCCCGCCGAGTAGTATTCCGTCACGTCGACGTAGGGGTTCACCTCCGTGAGCCACGGCACGGGCCTCTGCAGGTGCACGCCCCCGGAGGCGAACCACTGGTTCACGGCCGTCCGGCTCACGAATCCGACCTCGGGTCTGAACTCCGCGCCCACGTGCTTGCCGAGGACCGAGAAGTCGAAGACCGGATCGCGCCACCCCACCTGCACGGACCCGATGGAGCGGTCGCCCTCGGGGCCGGGGTCTTCGGTGAGGGCCGCGTACGCGTTCACCTGCAGCCGGTCGAAGCGGAGATTGGCGTCCACTCCGCCCGCCCGCGAGTAGCCGTCGGCGGCGGCGGCGGTCGCCTGGCGGTTGACGAAGATGAGCCCGACGTCCGATCGGGTGAGGACGCTGCGGCGCACGCGAGCCACCGCGAAGTTCTCCGCCGGGCTGCTGCCCTCGCGCAGCGTCTGCATGTTCATGAGCCCGATCTCGTAGCGTCCGATGCGACCGGACAGGCGGGCACCCCCGCCGATCGGCAGGGGCTCGCGGGTTTCGGAAAGCCCGATCCTGCGCGAGTGGAAGAGCTTGAAGTTCTGCGGGCCGGAGCCGGACCTGAAGGTCCGGCCCGCATCGTCCGCGAAGGTGAAGATGCCGTCGTTTTCCAGGAAGAAGTCCCGCTTCTCGGGAAAGAAGAGGGAGAACCGGGTCAGGTTGATCTGCTCCTCGTCCACCTCGACCTGGGAGAAGTCGGTGAGGGCGGTGAGGTCGAGGACGAGCCGGGGGGTCACGGCCCACTTCGCGTCGAGTCCGACGTCGTACTCGCGGACCGCGCCGTCGGGGTGCTGCCGACCGTCGAGCCTCGAGCCGGAGAAGAACGGCTTGACCTGCACGTTGCGACCCGGCTCGAACGCCGGCAGGCCCTCGAGCGTGCCCGCCTCGGACATCCGAAAGACCCGGAACTGCCGCGGGATCGCCGCCCAGGTGGCGTACTCGTTCCGGCGCCGCACCTGCCGGCTGAAGTTGAGCCCCCAGGCCTGCTCTCCGTCTCCCCGCGGGAACCGCAGCGTGGTCAGGGGGATCCGCATCTCGATGATCCAGCCCTCGGCGAACACGCTCGTCTCGACCTCGTAGATGCCTTCCCAGGCCGAGTTGATCGCGGCTCCGTCGTTGAACGACTGGGCGTCCCACTTCGCGCCCGCGGGGTTCGCGCCGAAGACGTAGGCGCTCTGCCTGTCGCGGCTCGCATCGATGGCCATGCCGAAGATGTCGGAAGCCTGGGGGCTGAAGTCCTGCTCCAGCCCGGCGGAGACCGCCCGGTGCGGCTCCGGGTCGTAGAGCACCGCCCCCATGTACAGCGCCTCGTCATCGTACATGATGCGGATCACCGTCCGGTCGGGGGCCGGCAGCCCCGCCTCGGGCTGGGTCATCCAGAACGTGCCGGTCGTGCTGTCCGCGAGGCTCCACGACGCCTCGTCCAGCAGCCCGTCCAGCGTGATCGGGCCCTGGGCCCGGAAGGCTCGCAGGCTCGGCCGCGCCAGGCTCTCCGGCGTGACCGGTCGCGGCGACCCACCGGCTTCCTGGGCAAGAGCCGGGGGCGGGCCCCGGAGCGCGGCGGCCAGCACGACCAGCGCGATCACGCGCCGAAGCGGAGCGACCGAGCGCGGCACGACAGTGGGGACGGGGTCGATGATGGGTGTCTTCCGTGAGTGGACGGGATCGTCACGGAAGACACCGAGGTCGCGTCCCGTGCTGACGTCCCGCGCGACCCGCGATGGCAACGCCTCGACGGCGGACGCCGTGTCCCCATGATGCCTGTCCGTCGCGGGTCCGTCCGGCCGCTGTCCACCCGAGGCTCGGCCGCGCTCAGTCGGTCTCCCGGTAGCGGACCGAGAAGGCCTCGATCTCGATCCCCGAGATCGACAGGCGCATCGGGTCCGCCTCGATCTCGGCATCCGCCGGGATCCGCTCCATGGCCTCCCGCGTGACGAAGATCTCCCCCGGGCCCGCCACGTCCTCGCCGAGCTTGCTCGCCCGGTTCACCGGGTTGCCGAAGTAGTCCCGCTCATCCACGACGAGGATGTCGCCGAAGTCGATCCCCGAGGAGATGCGTATGTCCAGCTCGTCCGGGGTGAGGATGTTGGCCGCCCCGAAGGCGAGGTTCAGCGAGATGGCGCTCCGGATCGCCCCGAGGCTGTCCGGGAACATGGCGAAGCCGTTGTCCGCCTCGTACTTCACGACGACGCCGCCGTGGCTCTCGATGATCGGCTGCGACGTAAGCTGCATCCGCCGCACCATCGACAGGTAGTGGACCACGCCGTGGCGCTGCGTGAGCTCCGAGAAGCCCGACATGTCGATGACGAGCACGGCCCGCGCGACCCCGAACTCACCCCAGATCCGCTGCTCGATCTCCGTCCGCTCGACGGGATCCGCCTCCCCCGAGGCGGCGATGAGCAGATCGTTGAACCGTTCCCTCGGCGTCGGCTCCATGGTCCCCTCGTTCCGATGCGGCGCCCGGGCCCCGTCTCCGCCGCGCAGTCTCGCGTGCCCCGCCGGTTCCATCAAGCCGGGCCGCCGGGCGGACGGCTCCCGAGATGCCAGGGCGTGGACCGCCCGTAGCCGGGGAACCGCAGCCCCCCGCGGCACCGGGGGTCGGCAGCCAGCAGATCGATCGGTCGGTCGGTCACGCTCGTGACACGGGGTGACCACGGGGTCCTTTTGGGCGGAGCGGCGCCGGGCGGGAACGTACCCGGCGCCGCAGAGCGGGGGCGACGGCGAGCCCGGCGATCAGCAGGGCATGAAGCGGACGGCTCCGCAGGTAGCCCAGGACGGGGTTCTGCTGGCCGGCTCTAGGGCGCCACCGGCGAGCCTGCCGAGGGTCCTCCACGCGTAGGCCTCCATCCACCAGATGTCGGCATCCCCCGCGCTGCCACCCGGCCAGGGGTACACCTGACGCTGGAACGCGATCTTGTTGCCGTCAGGCGACCACGTCGGGTCCGTCTCGTCGTGCCCATTGGCGCTGACGCGGGTCGGGTTGCTGTACTCCTTCACGTCCTCGTGGCTGACGACGTAGACCTGCTGGTTGTCGTGCATCGAGATCCAGGCTCTGTGGTAGGCGAGCATGGTTCCCTGCGGGTTCCACGCCGGCGCCGACCCGTACACACCGGGCGCGCCCCCTCCGACGATATGGCCGTCGTACACGTACGTGAGCGAGTCATTCGCGGGGTTGTACGTCGGCGAGTGCTCGGACGCCTGCGGGTCCGCGGCGGGGAAGGTCAGGTTCCCACCGTCCGGGTCGATCTCGTAGACGTCCAGGTTCGAAGAGTTCGAAGCCTGGAACGTGAAGGCGATACGCGTTCC
The DNA here is from genome assembly GCA_041570315.1 of Longimicrobiales bacterium. Taxonomy (GTDB): domain Bacteria; phylum Gemmatimonadota; class Gemmatimonadetes; order Longimicrobiales; family Gaopeijiaceae; genus JBFFWJ01. The sequence continues at coordinate 9,406 of JBFFWJ010000032.1, forward strand.
GTCGGGCGACCACGCCGGCTGGAAGGCGGCACCGAAGCCGCTGAAGACCTCCTGCTGCCAGAGGCCGTTGACCGACATCCTCCAGATCGCGCCGTCACGGGAGTACGCGACCCACCGTCCGTCGGCGGAGAGCGCCGGGTCGCCCTCGAGCTCCGGCGTGTTCGTCAGGGGCTCCTTGTCGCTCCCCTCTTCGTCGGAGTTCATCACCCAGATGTCTCCCTCGCGGGCGTAGACGATCCGCCCAGCCGGGAACGCCGTATATGCGAGCGACGGCCCGATCTCGAGCTCGGGTGAAGTCGGGACCTCCTCGCACGCCACCAGAGCGGCGCACGCCGCGACGAGCACGGGGCCGCGGCACCATCGGGCACCGGCGAAGGCACGCGGGCAAGATCCGGTCTTGTTGCGGTCGAGGCGGAACATGGGGTCCTCCTTCTGCTCGGGGTTCGGGTCGGGCCTTCTCGCCCTTCCCCCTCCGGTGCGAGGAAACGGCCCGAAACCCGCCACCCGGTCTGGGTTCCTCGCCGGAGCGTCTCCGGACGCCGGCCCGCGGCCCCTCTCCCGGCGGCTTGGGGAGCCTCCTGCCTGACACCGCAACGGCCGCATGGGACGATGGCCTGGAGTTGAGATGTTTCGGGCGGATTGAGACAGAAGGGAGGTGAACTGGTTTGCGGTTGTGCTCCAGGCGAGCAAGATGGAAGTACCCCAGCAGGCAGACACGACGGTCGCCGACGTGTGCCGCCGCCATCAGATCAACCCGACGATGTACTACCGATGGCGGGACCAGCCGTACGAAAACGCGGAGCGGCTGCTCGAAGAGCGAGGCCAAGGTGAAGAGCGTGTGACGGCTCTCGAGCAGGAGAACCGGCGCCAGAAGGAGGTGATCGCTCAGATCACGACAGAGAACCTCGATCGAAAACGAACGCCTGGGCCCTGGGGGATTACGCGACGCTCCCCGGGAGCTTCGGCCGGTGATCATGGCCAAGGTCGAGCCCACGCACGGGCACAGCGGATGGCCGGCGAGCCGGAGCCTGGCCGCGCTGGGGATCAGTCGTGCGACCTACCACCGACGTCGCAAGCCCGTGGCGGTGGACCGGGAGCCGCCAGCACCGCCGGTGGCGGTGCACGCGGTGACGCCTGAGGAGCGGGCGGCGGTGGTCAGGCAGATCATCGGCGCATTCATCGAACGCTACACCACGGGCAGACTCTCGAACGGCACGGGTGCGACACGCCGACCCAAGCCCGTCAGGATCTCACCCACGTGGCGGCTTGATTGGGCCGCCCCCTTGTCCAGCACACACGGTCCGGTTCAGGTCGGTCGGGAGTGCGGCAGATCCGGACCGCCGCTGCGCGCCGTCCTGATGGACCGGGCCCTCGCCCGCTCGAGATCGGGACCCGGCGAAGCGGGTCGCCGGCCCGCGCCCGGCTAGGAGCTACCGCTGACGTAGATGTCGTCCATCCACATGTACTGGTCCTCCTGCAGCGCATCACCCCAGCCTCCCCAGACGGGATTCCACTCAATGCCATGGAAAGCTGGCTCGCCCTCGTTCCTGAACCAGATGTCGGTGTACTCGGCGATCTTCACACCGTTTACCCACAGGTGGTACTGGCCGTTGTTCGCGCCGCCGGTGTTCGCGACCAGCAAGACTTCGAGGTGATACCAACGGCCCCGTTCCATCACGCTGGAGGGCCCCCAGCCATTCCATGTACCGTCTCCGGCGTCGCCTACGTTCGCCCACAAGTAGCGCCCAGCTGCTTCGAGCGAGTAGTCATGGGACCAAGGAACCAGGGTGAGAGGACCCCCGTCCGCCCCTTGGGCCGACAGCAGCCAGCGCCAAACGTTGTTTCCGGCGCCAACTCTGAGGTAGAAGAGCTTGTTAACGCCCGTCATGTGTCCGTGCCAGTTGTCGGACAACTTCAGCCACGTCGAGACGTAGACTTGGTTGCTGGTCCGGCCAGAGAAGTCACGATGCACGTTTGACGGCGATCCTCCGTCGACTCCGGGCCTGTAGATCTGAACCCCCACATTGTCTGGCGATTCGGGCGCGCTCGCGTCCCGCGCGATCTCGAACCTCGACCCGTTGAAGCCGCCCGTGTGCTCCCATCCGTCCTCGTCGAGGACGTTGAAGCTGCGTTGGGTGATCTGGGTGAAGCCGTCGGGCTCGTTCGGATACTCCTGCGAGCCACCTGGCGGCGGTGATTGCGTGCTAGCCCCGGTCACGTTGGATAGCGGCCCGTAGACAGCGTCGACGCCGGGCGTACCGCGGAACGCGACGAGTTGCAACTGGTAGGTCGTGCCTGCACTGAGCCCGCTCCACACGTAGTCACGCGTGTTTCCGATGCCGGAACCCACCACTTCGACCGAGGCGGCTGCCGCGGCGCTCCACGCCATCGTCGGTGTCGCAATTCGGAGCTCGTAGTCCGCCGCGCTGCCCAGGCCATCGGCGACCTCCGTCCACCGGACCGTCACGCTGCTCTCCGTGCTGCCGACGGCCCGGAGATCCATGACCTGTGCTGGAAGAGGCTCGGCCGGAGGCGGAGGAGGCACGGTGTCCGTGGTCGGCGTCACCGACAACGTGGTCGAACCTTCGACGCTGCGCCAACTCGCCGACACCACGGCCTCTCCGGCAGCGACGGCGTAGACCATGCCGGTCGATCCCACGACCGCTACCGCCACATCCGACGAGCGCCAACTCAGGTCCAAGCCGTCGACCGAGTTGCCGTAGGTGTCAGTCACGTCGGCGAGCAGTTGGATGGAGTCACCCTCGGTGACCGTAGGCGCGTCAGGCGCGATGTCGATCGAGCCAGGCGAGCTTGCCCGGGCACGGATCTGGAATCCTACCTTCTTGCCGTTGCCGTTGCCCGGAGCAGCGGCCATGCCGGGGGCCGAAGCCGGAACGACCAGCTCCGCTTCGGCGAGTTGCGGTCCCGCCGTAGTGCCCAACTCCCACGTCACGGAGGACCGACCCTGCCCATCCGTCGACACGACCGTGGGCTGGTCAGCGGATCCACCCCCGACCGCTCGGCCCTGGCTGAACGTCCATTGGACCGGAACCGAGGCCAAGCCGGCGCCGCTCGCGTCGACGACCTCCACCACGAGAGGGCTCGGCAGCGTCGTGCCGACTTCGGCTTCCTGGGACTCCCCGGATACGATCCGGATCTCCGCAGTGCTCAGGTCAGGCGTTTGGGGATCCGGATCGACACCGGTGACGATTGTCGATTCGCTGCCGCACGCAGTCAGCAGCAGCGTGACGAGGACGGAGGCAACCCGGAGATCGGGTCGCGATCCGTGACGTCCGTGGGGGCGAGCTTGAGTCCTTGCGACCGCCCCCTTGGTGGTCGCGTGCGTGAACATCCTGTCACTCCTAGGCTCACGACGGCCCGACGGATCAGTGCGATCCGTTCCGGGCGCCGCCGCCCCCATCGCTTTCGGGGGCGATGTCAACACAGGCCGCCATCAAATCCCGACCGCAGTCGGGGTTCGCTGGCGGCCCGGCTGGCCTAGTGAGCGGGAGGCTCCCTGTCGGCTCCGTGGCTCTGCGTCACCGCCTCTCGACGGCTTTGCTCTGAGCAGCGTGAGTCGACCGGGCGGCACTCAGGTCAACTCGCGGCAAGACATACTGCTACATCCGTGCCAAGGCCTCGTGGGTGGGAGCTAACGCGTGCCTGATAAACTGGTTACGCGTTCGGTCCGTCACAAGCCGACTTCAGCTGACTCCCCTCGGCCGCTCGGCATGCGCTGCCCCGGCTGACGGTCCTGTGCCGAGGTCACCTCTGACCTGACCGCGCCCGAATCGTGACCATTGGACGATTGTGGGGGCTGCAGCAGGCATGCGCTCGGGATCCGTTGCATGGCTGGGGATCTTTCTATCGAGTCTCGCCGAGACCCCGCTGTGGCCCCAAGGTCGTATTCAGCCTCCGCTGATCCC
>JBFFWJ010000033.1:0-13185 GCA_041570315.1 Longimicrobiales bacterium
ACCGTCCGCATGAGCCACACGGCCGCGACCGCCGCGGCGCCGAGGCAGAGCAGCGCCAACGAGCGTTGCCCGTACAGGGCGTAGCCCGTCCCGAAGAGCGCCGCGTACACGACCGTGCAGGCGAGGAACCACGCGAGGAAAGCCGCCGCGGCGCTCTCGCGCTGCGGATCCACCCGCTCCAGGTCCAGGCCGGAGCCCCGCCACCCCGGCCCCATCGGTTGGATGAGCGCGTGGAACGAGCGGAGCGTCTCCGGGTCTGCCGGCGGGGTGAGGAAGGTCACCGACAGCCATCCGAGCGTGGTGACCAGCACGCCCGCGACGAGCTGGAGCGACGGGTCCCAGGGCTCGAGGTCGAGCACGCCGACGTGGACGAACTGGAAGTAGAGGGCGACGGCGAACGACACGACCATGGCCGCGAGCTCGCTCCAGGCGTTGATCCTCCACCAGAACCAGCGCAGGAGGAAGACGAGGCCCGTCCCGGCACCGATCTGCAGGAGGATCTGGAAGGCCTGCAGGGCGTTCTCGAGCCAGAGCGATACGGCGCTGGCGAGCACGATCAGCACGATGGTCGAGATCCGCCCGACCCGGACGTAGTGGTGCTCGTCCTCGCCGGTTCTCACGAACCTGCGGTAGACGTCGTCGACGACGTAGGAGGCTCCCCAGTTGAGGTGCGTGCTGATCGTGGACATGTAGGCCGCGGCCAGCGATGCGACGACGAGCCCGAGGAGCCCGGAGGGCAGGAAGACGAGCATCGCCGGGTACGCCAGGTCGTTGCGCACGATCGAGGGATCGACGGCGGGGAAGGCGAGCTGGATGGACTCGAGGGTCGGGTAGACGACGAGCGACGCGAGGCCCACGATGATCCAGGGCCAGGGTCTCAGGGCGTAGTGGGCGATGTTGAACCAGAGCGTCGCCTTCATCGCGTGGCTCTCGTCTCTCGCCGCCAGCATGCGCTGCGCGACGTAGCCGCCACCGCCGGGCTCGGCGCCCGGGTACCAGGTGCTCCACCACTGCACCGCGACCGGGATGATGAAGACGGCGGCGGCGCTCCTCCAGTCCGAGAAGTCCGGCAAGAGGGTCAGCTTGCCCTCGAGCACCGGATGGCTGAAGAGCCCGGCCAGCCCTCCCACCTCCGGGTGCGCGACCGCGAAGTAGGCTGCCGCGAGCGAGCCGATCATGGCGATCACGAAGAGGAGCAGGTCGGTGACCACCACGCCCCAGAGTCCGGACGTGGCCGAATAGAGCGCGGTCGCCGTGCCTGCGATCAGCACCACCTCGTACTTCGAGACTCCGAGGAGCACGCCTCCGATCTTGATCGCGGCGAGGGTCACCGTCGCCATGATCATCGTGTTGAAGAAGACTCCCAGGTAGAGCGCGCGGAACCCTCTGAGGAAGGCGGCCGGCCGGCCCGAGTAGCGCAGCTCGTAGAAGCCGATGTCGGTCAGGATCCCCGAGCGTCGCCACAGCTTCGCGTAGAAGAAGACCGTGCACATGCCGGTGATCAGGAAGGCCCACCACAGCCAGTTCTGGCTCACGCCGCCGCTGCGCACCAGGTCGGTCACGAGGTTCGGCGTATCGGTCGAGAAGGTCGTGGCGACCATCGAGGTGCCCAGAAGCCACCAGGGCATCGACCGTCCCCCGAGGAAGAACTCCCCGGTCTCGCGTCCGGCCCGGCGCGCGAAGTAGAGGCCCACGGCGAGCGCGATCGCTCCGTAGGCGGCGACCACGATCCAGTCCAGGGAGGTGAGCTGCATGCTCAGCGGCGCCTCAGGAGGGCGTCGGCGAGCCGGTTCGGGTATACGCCCGAGGCCACCCGCTCGCGAAGGATCGCCTCGGAGCGGGCCCGGTCCGACGCGTGCGTGACGCCGAACCACGTGCCGGGCGCCTGCAGGACCCGCACCCGCGTCGCGCCGAGCTCGATCTGGGTGTTGACGGCGGTCGAGAGGAAGAACTCCGCCGCCGTATCCGACCCCCAGTGCTCCAGGAAGCGGCGAAACTGCCTCCGCATCAGCGCGATCACGGACGGTGACAGCGCCCACAGGTTCATCGAGACCATCTCCCCTCCGTCCAGCTCGACGGGATCGCCGTCCGTGCCCACGCCGGTGATCCAGCCGTCGCTTCTCCGGATCCCCTTCACCTCGGTGACCCGCTCGAGCAGATCCTCCCTCCCGACCAGGCAGATCCCGCGGGCGACGCCGCCGGCGCCGGAGAGCGTGTCCGCGAGGGTGTAGGCGACCAGCGCGGCCTCCGTCGGCACGGGATCGGCCGTCAGGTGGCCGTGAAGGAGCTCGAAGGCGCCTGGGCCGTACAGGTCGTCGGCGTTGCACACGGCGAACGCGCCGTCCAGGCCGTCGGCGGCGCACAGCACCGCGTGGGCGGTGCCCCAGGGCCGCGCCCGATCCGGAGGCGCGTCGAACCCGGCCGGCAGGTTGTCGAGCTCCTGGCACACGAATTCGGCCGGGAAGGCGTCTCCGAACACCCGGCTCACGTGCTCGGCGACGTCGTCGAGAATCTGCTGCCGGACCACGTAGGTGACCCGGTCGAAGCCGGCCCGGATCGCGTCGAAGACGTTGAAGTCCATGATGGCCTCGCCCCCGGGCCCGAGCGGATCGAGCTGCTTGAGGCGCCCGTACCGGCTCGAGAGGCCGGCGGCTAGGACGACGAGGGGAAGGCTCAAGGAGAGGCCCCGTGGGCACCGGGTGGACGACGGACGGCGCTAAAGATGCGTCCGTGGCAGGATGCGCGCGAGGATTCCGGACCCGTGCCGCACGCCCCGGGGCACGCGAGGAGGGACTGGACGCTCGCAGGGAGAGGAAATATACATTCCGCATGCATATTTCCTCATCCCCGCTCCTCGGCGGGGTGCCCGATCCGACGGGTGGGGACGGTTCCCGCCGAATCGTCCTGAAGCTGGGCAGCCGGCTGCTCACGGGCGGCACGACCAGCCTCGACCCGTCGGTGATGCGGAGGGTCGCGGAGGCTGTGGCCGACGAGACCCGGACCGAGTTCGTGATCGTGTCGAGCGGCGCGGTGGCCGCGGGCTTTCGGACGCTGGGACACCTGGAGCCCCCGCGCCGGATCAGCGACCGCCAGGCCGCGGCGGCGGTCGGGCAGACCCGGCTCATGAGCCTCTGGACGGACGCGTTCGCGACCGTGGGTCGCGAGGTGGCGCAGGTTCTGCTGACCAACGACTGTCTGACGGATCGCCGCCGCTACAACCACGCGCGCCAGGCGCTGGGGACGCTCCTGCAGGCCGGCGTCGTCCCGATCGTCAACGAAAACGACACGGTGAGCATCGAGGAGCTCGCCGTCGGGGACAACGACAACCTCGCCGCCAGCACCGCCGCGCTGGTCGACGCCCATCTTCTGGCCCTGCTGACGGACGTGCCGGGGGTGCTGAGCGCGGACCCCGAGGAGGACCCGGCGGCTGCCGTCATCGCGGAGGCCGCGAGCGCCGATGAGCTGCGGGCGCTCTGCTTCAGGAAGCGAGCGCCGGAGTCGAAGGGAGGCATGGTGACGAAGCTGGAGGCGGCCGAGCGCGCGGGCCGGTTCGGGATCGACACGGTGATCGCGTCCGGTCGCGACGAGAAGAGCCTGCGGGCCGTGATCCGCGGCGAGCCGGCCGGGACCCTCATCCGGGCCTCGCAGAGGCCTCTCGGCGCCCGCCGGCATTGGATGGCGGTCCAGAAGGGGCTGTCCGGGGCCCTGGTCGTGGACGACGGCGCCGTGCGCGCGCTGCGCAGACGTGCGAGCTTGCTGCCCAGCGGCGTGGTCCGGGTGCAGGGCCGGTTTCGGCGCGGTGACCTTGTCGCGATCCTCGACGTGAACGGGGTGGAGCAGGCACGGGGCATCGTTCGCTTCGACGACCGCGAGGTGGACCGGATCCGCGGCCTGCACACGCTGGAGGTGAAGGCGGCGCTCGGCGCCGACAGCAGCCACGTGGTCATGCGGCCCGACCGCATGGTCCTGGCAGGAGAAGAGGGACGGTGACCTCTACGCAGCTCGGACCGGTGGCCGAGGAGGTGGTGGCGCTCGCCCGTGCCGCCCGTCGTGCAGCCCACGCGATGGCCCGGAGCTCGGAGGACGACCGGGAGGATGCCCTGCTGCGGATGGCGGACGCGCTCGACGAGCGACGGGCGCACATCGTCGCCGCGAACGCGCTGGACCTGTCGTCCGCTTCCGAGAACGGCGTGAGCGGGCCCATGCTCGACCGGCTGCGGCTGGACGCGGCGGGGGTCTCCAAGCTTTCGGCTGCCGTCCGCGAAGTCGCGGCTCAGCCCGACCCCCTCGGCGTCGTCGAGGACGAGCGCGTGCGGCCCAACGGGCTCCGCGTCGGACGGATGCGGATTCCGCTCGGCGTCGTCGCCATGATCTACGAGAGTCGGCCGAACGTGACGTCGGACGCCGCCGCGCTCTGCCTGAAGGCGGGGAACGCCGTGATCCTGCGCGGTGGATCCGAGGCGCTGCACTCCAACCGGGCGATCGCCGAGGCGCTGCGCTTGGGCCTCGCGGGCTCCGCGGTCCCGGCGGATGCCGTGCAGCTGATCGGGACTCCCGACCGGTCCGCGATCGACGTGCTCCTCGAGCAGGAGGAGTCCATCGACCTGGTCATACCACGGGGCGGAGAGGGCCTCATCCGGGCCGTCACGCGCAAGAGCCGGATTCCCGTGCTCCAGCATTACAAGGGAGTCTGCCACGTGTACCTGGATGCGAGCGCCCCCCTGCAGCGGGCGAGGGACATCGTGCTCAACGCCAAGACGCAGCGCCCGGGCGTCTGCAACGCGGCCGAGACGCTGCTCGTGCACGCGGACGCGGCCCCCCGGTTGCTGCCCGGGATCGCGAGCGCCCTGGGGGAGGCGGGAGTCGAGCTCAGGGGCTGCCCCAGGACGAGGGAGATCCTGCGAGGGCTGCCGGTGAAGCCCGCGACCGAGGAGGACTGGGAGGCCGAGTACCTGGACCTGATCCTCGCCGTGCGTGTGGTCGACGACCTGGACGAAGCCATCGAGCACATCGCCACGTACGGATCGTCGCACACCGAGGCGATCGTCACCGAGGACGACGCGAGCGCCCGGACGTTCGTGGACGCCGTCCAGTCCTCCACCGTCGTGGTCAACGCGAGCACCCGCTTCGCGGACGGCGGCGAGCTGGGCCTCGGCGCCGAGATCGGCATCTCGACCTCGAAGCTCCACGCGTTCGGGCCCATGGGCGCCAACGAGCTGACGACGCGGAAGTTCGTCGTGCTGGGGGACGGTCAGATCCGCACCTGAGCGTCCGGGCGGGTCAGCCGCCGAGGCCGGCGAACGAGACCCCCGTGAGCTCGGCGACGTCCCGCTTCCATGTCGTCAGGTCCCGGGTCGAGAAGTCGCTCAGGCGGGCGTGCCCGCAGGCTCTGGCGAGGACCTTCATCAGCTCCACGGAGGCGGCCAGGAAGTTCCGGAGCCGGCGCGCCGACTCGTCGACGACCAGGCGTGCGCGCAGGTGCGCCTTCTGGGTGGCGATGCCCACCGGGCAGTTGTTCGTGTGGCAGGCCCGCATCCCGAGGCAGCCGATCGCCTGGAGCGCCGCGTTCGAGACGGCGACCCCGTCGGCCCCCAGCGCGAGCGCCTTCACGAAGTCCGACTCCGTGCGAAGCCCGCCGGTGATCACGAGGGTGACGCTGTCCGCCCGGCAGGCGTCGAGGTGCCGACGGGCCCGGGGCAGCGCGGCCAGCGTGGGCACGGAGATGTTGTTCTTGAACACGTCGGGCGCCGCTCCGGTGGCCCCGCCGCGGCCGTCGAGGACGATGTAGTCGCAGCCCACCTCCAGGGCGAAGTCGATGTCCGCCTCGATGTGCTGCGCGGAGAGCTTGAAGCCCACGGGGATGCCTCCGGTGACGTCGCGCACCTCGTCCGCGAGCGCTCGGAAGTCCGCGGGCGTCACGAGGTCCGGGAAGGCCGGGGGGCTGATCGCCGGCTCGCCGGGCTCCAGGCCGCGCACCTCGGCGATCCTTCCGACCACCTTCTCCCCGGGGAGGTGCCCGCCGGTGCCGGTCTTCGCCCCTTGCCCGCCCTTGAAGTGGAACGCCTGGCAGCGGGCGACCTTGTCCAGGCTCCACCCGAACCCGGCCGATGCGAGCTCGTAGAAGTAGCGGCTGTTCGCCTCCTGCTCCTCGGGCAGCATCCCTCCCTCACCGGAGCAGATCCCCGTGCCCGCCATCTCCGCGCCCCTCGCCAGGGCGATCTTCGACTCGGCCGAGAGGGCGCCGAAGCTCATGTCGCTCACGAAGATCGGGATGTCGAGCTTCAGGGGGCGGCGGGCTGCGGGACCGATGATCAGCTCCGTGCAGACCTCTGCCGCCTCGGGGAGGGGCCGGCTCGCGAGCTGGGCCGTCAGGATCTGCAGGTCGTCCCAGCGGGGAAGGTCCGTCAGCGCGACGCCCATCGCCGAAACCTTGCCGTGATGGCCGAAGCGCTCGAGCCCGTCCCTCGCCAGCGCCTGGATGTATGCGTTGAACGGCTCCTCGGGTGCTCCGTGCACGTCCTGGTACGAGCCGAGGTACTCGTCGCGTCGATAGGGCTGCGGGTGGGCCTCGGCGAAAGCGGCGACGTGGGCTCCGTCGACCCACACCGCGTCCTCGTCGAGATCGATCGCGGCCTCGAAGCGGTGGAGCGACTCCTCGTTGTCGTACTCGCTCACGCCCGTGTCGTAGCGATAGTCCCAGCCGTGGACCCCGCAGATCAGATTGGGCCCCTCGACGTGACCGTCCGACAGGAGCGCGCCGCGATGGTGGCAGCGGCCGTACATCACGGCGACCCGGTCGTCGTACCGGATGACCACGAGGTCGACGTTCGCGACGAGCGCGTGCGCCGGGCGGCGGTCCTCCAGCCGGCTCCAGGTGGCGACCTTGACGCGGGTGGCTTCGACCATCGGCAACTTCATGACATGCTCCGTGGCGGTAGCGGTGCGATGGGAGGAGCCTCCCTCGCGCGGGCGGTCCCCGCAAGGGGAGCCGCAGCACGCGCTCCCGCCAGGAGTGGCGTGGCGCGGGGAGGGCTCCCGCTCCCCCGGGCAACGTTGCCGGTGCTCGCGGCGTCCAACGGACGCTGGAGACGTCACGGGGAACGGATTCCGCACCGGGTGGATTCAGGAGCGGGTGAAACTTCTGGGACCTCGTGCACGAAAGGTCGGATGACGGTCGCGGCAGCGGCCGGCCCTCGAACGAGGTGGGGAAGGGATGATGAAGAACGCCAACGTCAGCGGAGAGCGCTCCGTTTCGATGTGGGCCGCCCTCGGGGCACCGGTGGTCGGCATTCCGCTGATGGTCGCGCTGCTCGCCGTGACCGCTCCGGCCGAGCGTCCACCGGCGGCCGAGGCGGAGCCGGTCACGCAGGTCGAGCGTGCGGAGGCGCAGCCGGCCGACGGCGCGCTCGAAGCCGGCGCAGGCTGCGCCGCGGAGCCGACGAGACGCGGATGAGGGCTCCGGCCCTGGCGTCCACGTGGGATGCCTCGGCCGGATCCCGTCCACGGGACGCCCGCATGCAGGCGGGGTCGCGCGAGGCGCGCCGGTCCGCCACGGATTCGCCTGGGCGGCCTCGGGTTGGAACTTCTCTCCCCCGCAGCGTCGTATAGGCTGTCATGGACGAGCTCCACATCCCCAACGACGCGACCTACGCCCCCTTCTCGCTGACCGACGTGATCGCGGCCGCGCCGCTGGCGTCGCGGCTGCTTCTGGGCGCCACGCTGCCGGGCCGGGTGGTCAGCGCCGCGGCGCTCGGCCTCTACGCCGGCAGCGCGGTCAAGGACTGGGTCAGTCGGCGCGACATGCGCTGGATCGACTTCCAGCGGGAGTTCGGCGCGGACGTCAGGACGCTCCGGGACATGCCGGCGTCCGCCCGGCGCGACGAGATCGAGAGCCTCGCGGCCCGACTCGACGAGGGCTTCACGAGCGAGCGGGTCCCACGGCCCGAGCTGGCGCGCGCGGTCAACGAGCACCTGACGGAGTACATGGCCGGCATCACCGGCCAGCGCGTGCACACCAGCTCGGAGGTCCGGGACTTCACGCTGGCGAAGCTCGTCTTTCCGTTCGCGATGGGTGTGTGCGACGTCGTGTCCGGGGACGTCGCGCTCTTCCGCGACACCGGGATCTTCGAGCCGCACATCATCTGCCACGAGTTCGTGCACCGGAAGGGGTACTGGAAGGAGCTGCACGCGCAGGCGCTGTCCTACCTGGCCCTGATGTCCTCGGGGGACCCCGTGATGGTTCAGTCGGCCCTGGCGGAGCGTCTGCATCGGCAGCTCAAGTCGGTCGCGGGGGACGATCATCGGGTCTACCACGATCTCGTCGACGGGCTCGAGCTCCGCACCGAGCTCTCCGAGCAGCTCCACGCGCTGCGTCCGGATCCGGGAGCGTACGAGGGCGCGGTCTCGGTCGTCATGAAGAGGCTCTACGACGAGCGCCTCAAGCTCACGGGGCAGAACGGGCTCTCCGACTACGACGTCGGGTTCACGAACTTCCTGTGGACCTTCTCGAGGAGCGCGCACGCCCGGCAGGAGGCTCGTCAGGCGGCCTTCTGACTGCGTCGGGATGGTCGAACCCGCCGGCGAAGGGCTCCCCGGCCGGTTTCGCCGACCCGGAGGCTCTCAGCCGAACAGCTCGGTCTGCGCCGCGGGGGCGGCGGGGGGCCTACGAAACGCGGAGGCGGACAGCTGCGGAGGCCTGTGCAGCCCGAACCGCTCGCAGGAGACGCGGAAGAGCGCGCGGATGTGCTCTGCCCATGGACCCTGGCCCCGGCCCCGGACCTCGAAGCGCCCGTCGTAGAGGCTGCCTCCGCGCAGATCGCGAACCCGGTTCAGCACCCGTGTCTTCCGGTCGGGGACGTGCTGCTCCAGCCACGTCGAGAAGATCTCCTTCACGCCGTGGGGGAGGCGCAGGATGATGTAGGAGGCGAACGAGGCGCCGGCTTCCGAAGCGGCCTCCAGGATCGCGGGCAGCTCGTGGTCCGTCAGCCCGGGCACGATCGGGGCCACGTTGACGCCCACCGGCACGCCCGCCTCGGCAAGCGCTCGGATCGCGTCGAGCCTTCGGGACGGGGTCGCGGCGCGAGGCTCCATGGCGCGTTGGATCTCGTTGCTGAGCGAGGTGATCGACAGGACCACCGAGGCCGCCTCGTGACCGGCCAGCTCCCCGAGGAGGTCGACGTCCCGGCTCACGAGGTGGCTCTTCGTCACGACCGCCACCGGGTTGCGGAACTCGGCCAGGACCTCGAGGCAGCGACGGGTGATTCCCAGACGCCTCTCCGCCGGCTGATAGGCGTCCGTGTTGCCGCTCAGCGCGATCACCTGCGGCTTCCAACGGGGTGAGCCGAGCGCCTCGCGCAGCAGCGCGGGCGCGTTGCGCTTCACCAGGATCTTGGTCTCGAAGTCGAGTCCCGCCGAGAAGCCCAGGTACTCGTGCGTCGGTCGCGCGTAGCAGTAGCTGCACCCGTGGCTGCATCCCCGGTACGGGTTGATCCCGACGTCGAAGCCGACGTCCGGCGAATCGTTGCGCGCGAGGATCGAGCGGGACGCGTCCTCGAGAAGCACGGTCTCGGGGGGTGGATCGTCCGGGTCCACCCAGCCCTCCCTGTCCACGTGGATCCTCTCGAAACGGTTCGGAGGGTTCCACGCCGCCCCCCGGCCGCGGAGCTTCGAATGTGGTGGTGAGCTCATGATCGATACCGAACAAAGACCGAAATAGGGTAGCAGCCTTGGTGCCGGAAAGGAAGGGTGAGCGCACAAGAAGGCCCCGTCCGGTCACCGCCGGACGGGGCCTCGGTGGCGCGGTGGGCGCCTCGTGGGCTCAGGCGAGCTCGATGTCGTAGCAGACCCGCCAATCCTCGAGGTTCTCGGGGTCTTCCGACCCCTCGTCGATCGGCTGGTGCCGACCCACCCAGGTCGATACGTCTCCCGTGTACTCGCGGCGGTAGTCCTCCAGGGTGTCGTTCTGCGACATCTGGTCGAGCTCCACCCCGAAGAGCTCCACGACGAGCGATTCGCCGGCTTCCCCCTCGTAGAGCACCTTGTCGATCTTGTCCACCTTGTTGCGTCGGGGGTGGTCGGAGATCGCCCAGTAGCCCTGCTCGGGAAACTCCAGCTCGTTGGTCCGGCCAGCCGTCGTGACCTTGGACCGGAATCGGAACTCGCCCTCATCGTCCCACAGCGCTTCCTTGTTGTCCTTGATCTGGATCCACCGAAGCACGACGCGGATCCGGCTGGCCCCGTTGTCGGACATGCTTACTCCTGGTTTCGTCGACGACCGTCTCCGAGGTAATAGGAGCGCCGCGGGCGGCTCGGTCAAGGCGGCGGGGGCCCCCGCCGGGGCCGACTCAGCGCCTGGCTACCTCCGCCATGAGCGCGAGCTGATTTCCCTCCGTGTCGTGGAAGAACGCCATCCAGAGATCGTGATCCCCCATTTCCGCGATCAACTCGGGATCCATGTCGAAGGGCACCCCTCGGCGGACCATCTCCGCGTGCGCCCCGTGCAGGTCCTGGACCCGGAAGTAGAGGATCGAGCCGGGGTGGTCGGCGCCGTCCTCCCGCTTTCCGAGCATGAGCCTGACTCCACCGAGGTCGAAGAAGGCCATGTTCGGGACCTCGAAGAGGAAGCGCATGCCGAGCACGCCCCGGTAGAAGTCGACCGCCCGTGCCAGATCACGTGCGGGCATGAAGATCTGCCCGAGCTCTCGAAGGCCGAAGCCGGCGTCGCTCATGTGCTCCTCCGGCGCATGGGTCGCACGGCGCTCACGGGTCGCACGACGCTCACGGGTCGCACGACGCTCGTGGGTCGCACGGCGCTCGTGGGTCGCCCGCCGGCACGGAGGGGGCCGCGGCCGACGGGTCTGCTGCGGCCAAGGTACTGCGCCGCGCTCCTCGTCGCGCCCCGTCTCAGCCGATCGGCAGACGCACCGAGATCTGGTGTGTCAGGACCCGCACGTCCTGCAGCGTGAGCGGCCCGTCGGGCGCCAGGATGAAGTCCGCTTCCGCACCCACCAGCGCATCGGAGGCGAAGGCCCGCTCGGGGATCGAGCCCGGAAGGCCCGTGCCGGTCGTGATCCGCCCGGAATACCGGAGGTCGAGCGCATCGAAGCGGAAGACGGCCCCGAACGAGGGGGACCACTCGATCCAGGACTCGTCCTGCTCCCGGTAGCTGCGCTCCACGTGGTTCACCTGCTCGAGCCGGTATGCGTAGGAGCGGATCTCCAGCCCCATCTGCGCCTCGACGAGGTCGGTGGCTGCATGGCGGAGCCCGCTTCGGATCAACACGTTGGTGAAGAAGAAGTCGTTCTCGATCGATCGGTCCCCGACGCGGAGACGCCTCCCCGAAGCGGCCACGTCGCTCGCGTCCGCCTCCTGCCACGTCTCGCTCCAGATCGGCTGGAGCGCGAAGTCCAGCGCGAAGGAGCTGCGGCCCAGGGCGCGTGAGAAGCCGATCGCCGCCTCGTACGCCCACGTGGTGCCGGGATCCCGCGGAATGTTCTGGATCGAGTAGTTCGGGATCTTCGGGTGGTCCTTGTAGTTGATCGTTCCGGACGCGCCGACCCTCCATCCCGGGGTGTCCAACGAGCGGTCCCATGCGACGTGCCCGCCCCAGGTGCGGGTGTGGTCCTCGTTGACCTCCACCCGCCTCCTCTGCAACGATCTCATCAGCGTGTCGTCCCAGACCCAGTCGACGTACGTGACCTCGTGGGTCATCGACAGGCGATCGTGCAGGAGCAGGAACGACCAGCGCTCGCGCTCGCCCGCACGGTGGAGGCCCACCCGGACGCCGCTCAGCTCGCCCGACTGCTCGATCCGCTGCGCGTCGGCGTACAGGAGGTCGACGCCATCCATGGCGCCGAGGCCCGCGGCCGAGGCGCCCACGCCGACCGACCAGCCATCGTCGAGGCGACGGCCGAGAAAGGCCGCTCCGTAGATGTTGCGCCCGAAGGTTTCGCTGAGCGTCCGAGGCGTGCCGCAGCAGCCGAGGCAGCAGACGTCGAACACGTCGATCGCGGGCTCGGCCAGGAAGACGTCGCCGCGTCCGCGATCGTTCTCGATCTGCTGGAGGGCGAGGGCCACGCCCCCGAACCAGCCGGACCCCGTGAACAGCCCCTCCACCGGGAAGGTCCGGGCGCCCCCTCCGTTCCGGGAGATGGAGTAGTACGTCGGGGATCCGAGAAAGGAGCTCTGCCGGAGCAGGGAGCCCTCGGCGGGATTCGACCACGCGTCGGCGAGGGTGTCGTCGACGGCGACGCGCACCGCGCCCATCGGCAGCGTCTCGGAGGGAAGGATGAGGAACTGGTCTCCGGAGGCGACCGGCACCGTTCGGATGGGAATGGTCTGGGCGGTTGCCGGCGTCGCCGCGAGCGCGGCGGTCAGAAAGAGGACGGGGAGAGTTCGGACGATCGCACACCTCATCGCTGCCTCCTTCGGTTGGAGGACCTTTGACACGCTCTCGGGTCCAACCGGAGAACGAGCGATGCGGGTCGGGTGTGACGCGCTCCGCGGCCCGGTCAGAAGGTGACGGCGACCCCGAAGAGCGGGAGGAAGGGGCGCTCCGCCAGCGGGCGGACCGACTCGGGGCGCCAGGGCTGGAAGGTGAAGAAGAGCGCGTCGCGGCGGTCGAGCGCGTTGAGGACACGCACGTACGGCCGCACCTGCCAGGGACGCCCGCCCCACTCCGTCTCCCAGAGGGCGTGCAGCTCCACGTCGATCCTCAGGAACTCCTCGTCGAGACCTCCGACGATGGGAGCGGGCTCCGGCGCCACGACCGCGTCACCGTCCGCAGGGTTCTGAGGTCCGGACGCGTCCAGCTCGGAGACGCCGCCGCGGAAGGGTATGCTGGTGTACGGCAGCCCGGCGCCGTACGCGAGCCGGGCCTCGCCGCGGAAGGGCCCGGCGAGCCGCCCGGAAACGCCGGCGCTCAGGAGGTGGCGCCCCGCGAAGTCGGCGGCGTACCCCGAGAGGTCGACCGACGACCAGAACCACGACAGCCCGTATCCGAGCCAAACGACCCCCGGCTCTCCGGAGGTCATCACCCGGACGTCGATCCCCGAGCTGCGAATCGTCTCGCCGGCGCCCGACTCGAGCCCCTCGAAGCGCTTCCAGAAGCCCTCGAGCCCCAGGCTCACCCTTCCGCCCAGGCGCTGATCGAGGGAGAGCACGACGTGGTCGGCGGTCGCGACCGGC
>JBFFWJ010000034.1:0-13151 GCA_041570315.1 Longimicrobiales bacterium
ACACGCTCGGCCGCTGCGCGGACGCTCCGGCAGGCGGTCCAGTCTGCGACGGCCTCAACTTCGGACTGAGCCTCACGTCGCTAAAGCTGGCACTCCGCCTAGACTCCGCGCCTTGCGCCTACCTGCACGTCGTGAATCATTGGTCCGTTATCGGACGTTGAGCGCCCAGGGATCTGCCGTCCCAAATGCATATGGCGGAGCCTTCCACAGGGTCGTAGGGCAAGGAAGGAACCGATTCCCGGAATCTTCCCATGCCGCGTACCAGAGAGCAGCTCGAAGTCGAGGCCAGGAGCCTGCCCCGCGAGGAGCGAGCCAGGCTCGCTGAGGCCCTGATAGCCAGCCTCGACGAGGACTCCGAGATCGAGCGTCAGTGGGCAGCCGAAGCGGAACGGCGAGCCGCTGAGCTCGACGCCGGCGCAGTCCACACCATCCCGGCCGATCAGGTCTTCGCCGAGCTCGACGAACTCCTCGCCGAGTGATTCGAGTTTCCTTCCATCCTGGCGCCCGTCAGGAGGTGTTGGACGCCACTCGCTCCTACCGCGATCAAAGCCCGGGCCTCGGCAAGGCGTTCGTCGCGGAGGTGCGTGATGCTTTGAGTCGTATCGGCGAGTTTCTGGAAAGCGGGTCCCCAGACGACACAGGCGTACGAAGGCTGCTTCTGCGACGCTTCCCCTTCGCTCTGATGTACCGCCGGATCGGGATCGATACGATTCAGGTCTCGGCCGTCATGCACCACAGACGCCAGCCATCTCATTGGACCGAGCGAGGCGATCGGTAAGAGCTCAATGTCGGTCAAAACGCCTAATTTACGCTCTCGCCTCCGATCACCAGCGACGTGCAGGACGGCCGGGCAGGAACTTTGGGTCGCTGCGGCTCGACCCAAAGTTGGTCAGCGCGTGGGCCCGCACACCGCTGTGTACCTCCGCACTCCGCGCTCCGGCTCAGTCGGCCTTCGGATGACCAACGGCTCGGCCGCTGCGCGGACGCTCCGGCAGGCGCTCAGATCACCGGAGGTCGCTGCCGATCCGCGAAGCCTCAGCTCACTCGCGCACGAACCAACCCCTCCGCCTTGCGTCTGCCTGTACGTCGTGAATCAATTGTCCGTTATCGGACGTGGGCTTTCTCCGTTGAGTCAGCGGCTAGGCTCGAGGAAGAGCATGCGTGGTACTTTCTGTTGTCTGGTTTCTGGAGGTGTAGATCGTGAAACCATGCGTAGCGCTCGAAGAGATCGTTGAGGGAATGCAGTGGCAGTCGGATGACATGACGTCGTACCTCAACACCAAGACCGGGCAGGTAGTATCAGTGAGCGACGACGACCTTGCATCCGCAGAGGTCGGGGATCCGTCCAAGCAACTCAGCGATTGGGAGGCCGAGGCCATCGGCATCGCCCGCGCGGTCCTTCAGGGAAGTGACTACGTCGCCCTCCCGGACCAGTTCGAGATCGATGAGTATCGCATTATGGAGCGGTTTGCCTCGGACGCCGAGGAAGCCGTCAGAGAACGCCTGCTCCGGGCGATCCGCGGATCCGGTGCCTTTCGCTACTTCAAGGACACCGTTCATGAGCTCGGCCTTGCTCAGGAGTGGTACTCGTTCCGAGGCCAGGCGTACGAACAGATCGCAGCCGATTGGTGCCGGGACAACGGGATCGACTACTCTCGCTCCACCCTTGGGCGCCCCTGATGTCACTGCGATGAGTGTGAACCACACCCAGGACCGCCTCGTCTTGGGCCAGATGTGGCTTCGTGCTGGAGGTCCGGTCCGGTCCACAAGCGCCCCACCAATGAGCAAGAGCAATAACCCCGACCCCGAGATGCACGACGAGTACGATTTCTCCGGCGCCGTCCGGGGCAAGTACGCCAAGCGCTTCGCCGAAGGCAGCAATGTCGTCGTGCTCGGCCCGGACGTGGCAGAGGTCTTCCCAGACGCAGCTGCAGTCAACGAGGCATTGAGGGTTCTCGCCAAGTCCGCGAAGCGGTCGCAGCAAGCCTCCTAGCGCGCACCCTCAGGCAGTAGTCAGGCGACCGACGTCAGCAGATGCGGCTTCAGTCCGGCCCGTCGGGTGTGTCCACCACGCTACGTCTGGGGAATTCGACTCAACGAAGAGCCTGGCCGGAGGCTGATCGATCCCGCCACGAAAGCAGAGGTCGTTCTTGAGGAAGGCTCTCGCCATCGACTCTTCTGAATCCCAGTTCGGTTCTGGGTCCCGTCCTGGCGTTCCTGGGCTTGACCTATCTCGTTGGCGACTGAACCACGAGGTCGCAGCCCTGCGGCCGTGCGGTCGGCCCTACCGCGCGAGCCTTTGTCGAGTCCGTGACCGCCGCGGCCGATCGCCCAGCTTGCGAGATTGACGTGCGACGCCTCCGAGCCAGCGCGCTGGAAGTCGAGGATTCCAGATGAACAGACAATCGACCACCGCGTCCCCCGGCCGACGTCGGATCCGAACCCGTCGTGACGGCAAGTATGACTGACCGCAGAAAGCGTCGCGACCTCCACGGACTCGACGAACGAGGCTTCCTAATCTGCAACCCGCGAGATCGCGAGGCGGCTCACCGAGCTGAGGTCGAGGGCATCGCGACGGAGCGGCTGGCGTCGGTGACCTGCCGTCGGTGCCTGGACCGGATGACCAAGGAGCAGCGACGCTCCAGCCGCGATTCCTGACGCGATGCTGTTGGCCACAGCCCCAAGGCACGACACTCCAAGTCGCGCGGCTACCCCTTTGAAGCTCCGGAAACGCCGGAGCAGTCTCTGCGGGAAGTTGTTGAGCGAGGGACCGTGGCCAAGACAGAGGCGATGCGGTGGCGTACGAAGTACGTTGTGACGGACGAGGTGACGGCGCCCACAGTTCGGGACCGTCCACGGACGCACCACCACTTCGGTGTAGCTCGTCGGTGCACCTGCGCGCTGCGCGCTCCGGTCGGCTGGCCCGCATTCGCGGGAAGACCAAGGTGCCGATCCTCGGGGTCACCGCCGAATGGGAGCAGGCTCAGGCCCTCGCTGCCGAGTCGTCCTGAGAGCCACGCTCTGACGACCCGATCGGCTGTTGAGGGCGCCGCAGGGTCCGTCCACCGCTGCATTCCACGTCGCGTGACGCCCTCCATGAGAAAAGGCCCTCCGTCAAGGGGCGACGCGGCGCCCCCGGGGAGCGCGTAGCGGCCTCACCCACGGTGAGTGCGTGCCTACCTCAGGGCGCGACCCGCTCCCGCGGATGAGACCCGAAGCGCCGCCTGATCGCCCCGGGTGTCGTTCGGATCCTGCTCTCTTCGACCAGCTCGCCCGCACGCTCCGCCAGGCGCAGCCGAGCCATTCCGTTCCTTCATCAGCCGCCCGCGCTTGCGCCCGACTCCGTGTCGTGAATCAATTGGTCCGTGATGTGACGTTGGCTTTCGCAGGAACCGTCCGGACTCACCCCCCGGGCGTGGGTGGGCCAGCACGGCCTCCGCAAGTCTTCGGGATCGTCGTGACTCCGCCTGCCCGGTTCTAATCCGCGACCGGTGGACCCACGGCAGATTGGCAGTTGGAGAGGGGCTCAGGGAGGCCGTCGTCCGTGATGCGCCGAAGCCATCGGCCGCATGACTTGACGTCAGGGCCGACGTATCAGAACCGGAGGGTTCATGTCATCAGGGTTGCAGAGCCGACGAGATCAGACGCTGAGTAGAGTCCTTCGACTCGTCGGGCGACCGGGCCAATGACCTGGTTCGAGACGCACCATGCCGTCGTGCATCCGTGGATGTGTGATCGCTTCGGGCACCTAAACGTACGCTTCTACGCTCACATCTTCGACGACGCCGGGTTCGCGCTATGGCCGCTGTGTGGCGTGCGCCAGTCCGACTTCGACGAAGCCGGGCTCCACACCGTCGTTGCCCGCACAGAGACCGAGTTCAAGGCCGAAGTCATGCCGGGATCGGTAGTCTCGGTCCGCAGCCGTATCGAAAGAGTGGGCACGAAGAGCCTCGAGTACGTGCAGGAGCTCCGAGACGTCGAAACAGGCCGAGTCCACGCCACCCAGACGGTTGTCGAGGTATTCTTCGACCCGGACAGGAGGGCCGCCGAGGAGATCCCCGCGCCCATCCGCAGTATCCTCGCGACGCTGGTTGCAGAGTAGCGCGGCAGGTCCGCCGTCGGCCGCGGCCGTCCGAGCGGAGTGCGCAGCACCGAGCGGGGGCCGTACAACACAGTTGCCTCACCAGACGCTGTGGCCGGGCGGCTTGGCTACCGCACCGACACAGCGGCGAGCTACACCGACCTCGGCGGGGCGCTTTTCGACCGGACCGGACCTCTGGTGGTCGCGGCAGGCATCATCCGCCCGTGAAGGGCTGGCCCTCACGACGCGTCAGGGTGGCGACGTTGCCGTTGCCAAAGGTCAGGGTGAGGGTGTCCCCGTCCCGGCGAACAGTGTACTGCTGGGCGTTGTCGGGCCATCCCGCCATGTACCCCGGATTCTTGGCAAGGTAGGCGCGAGTCGTCAGAGTGTTGCCTTCGACGGTGTAGCGACCGGCATTGGCGGTGAACTCGTCGTACGCAATCAACTTCTCCGCATCCGTCATGCCACCCGGGCCAGGTTGGGCGGTCTCGGCACGCGCTTCAGGCTGGTTCACGAAGAAGAACGAATAATGGGTGGACGTGAAGATGAAGATTCCCCGCTGCGCGGGGTTGGTCTCACCGTCGACCGTCCATTCGCTCACGGTCCAAGCGCCTTCGAGCGAGACCTGAGCGTACGCCGCGGCGGGGACCGCGATCGTTGATACGGCAACCACGAGAAGCGAGACGACGAGCTGCTTGGGACGAGGCATGGGGCTTCCTTGCAGGGGGAAGCCGGAAGATTCGGAGAAGGACCGCCGCGCTGCAAGGGAGGCCCACGGCCTGCGGCCGGGGTTGGCAGCGACCCTATCGACGGCTTGGGAGTTCGCGATCGCGGGTCGTAGCTCTCAAGCTACCGCCGACCAGCCGTCTGCTCGCTCGAAGACGCAGGTCGGACTGTCTTTCACGGAGCATTGACCAAGCCATAGATCCCGGGTCCTGCAAGTGCACCCGACCCGGAGTGGCCGATGAACAGTCTCCGCTGGAAGCTGGAGGCGGACCTCAAGATCCGCAATTACGCCGAGCAGACCCAAACAGCCTATCTGGCGCGCATCGCGCAGGTAACGGACCACTTCGGTCGTTGCCCGAGCACGCTGGGCATCGAGGACGTTCGTCAGTACCTGCGACACCTCCTCGTGGAGCGCCAGGTGTCACGATCCGCCTTCGCTCAAACGGTCAGCGCGCTACGGTTCCTCTTCGGATTCACGTTGAGTCGGCCCGAAGTGATCCCAGCGATCCCGTATCCGCGAACCTCGAGGCGCAACCCCGTCGTTCTGAGCAAGAGGGAAGTGGTGCGTCTCCTGAGCTCCATGAGGACCCTCAGGGACCGCACCGTCGCGATGCTGCTGTACGCCACCGGCCTCCGAATCAGTGAGGCCCTGACGCTCCGGCAGCGCGACATCGACCCGGAGCGCATGGTCGTCACCGTGCGACACGGGAAGGGAGACAGAGACCGCCAGGTCCCATTGTCACCAGTCCTTCTCGATTGTCTTCGTGCGTACCGAAGCACTCACCGCTCTCCGTCTTGGCTCTTCGTTGGGCGGGATCCTCGTCGCGCCCTCACACCACCGACCATCCAGCGAGCGTTTCGCGCAGCCAGGAAGAGGGCCGGCATCGCCAAGCGAGCGACTCCGCAGGTCATGCGACACAGCTTCGCTACGCACCTCTTGGACGCGGGCACCGACCTCAGGATGATCCAGGTGCTGCTCGGCCACCGCTCGCTCGGGACCACTCAGGTGTATCTTCACGTGGCGACCGAGCGGCTACGGACCGTTCGAAGTCCCTTGGACGACCTGGAGGGGATCATCCCACTCGGGGGCTCCCAGGACGGCCAGAGGGATGCCCGTCATGAACCACGGGGTGGCCACCCGGCCCGTCGCGAAGGATCAGTGCCGGATCGGAGGAGCTCCGGGCGGCGCGCCATGGCGAACTTCAATGACCGGATCGCCGTGGACCCCAACCGGTGCGGTGGCCGTCCGTGTATCCGCGGCATGCCGATTCGAGTCACGGACGTACTCGACCTTCTGGCGGCAGGCGCGACGCGCGACGAGATCCTCGACGATTATCCCGACCTGGAAGCAGAAGACATCGAGGCCGTCCTCCGTTTCGCCCGGGACCGGTTGGATCATCCGACAGGTGTGGCGTGAAGGCCTTGCTCGACGGACAGCTACCCCCGGCGCTCGGCCCGTGGCTCGAGGCCGCGTTCCCCGTCGAGGCGACGCCAGCTCCCGCGCGCGATGCCGGAGTCGTGGTGATGCCGAAGGACGCCGACTTCGCCTCTCCGGAGACCACCCGGGAGGAGCTGGGCCGCGGGGCCGCGCGCGCCGATCCCGCGCCTTCGCCGCCCCGCGCCCGACCGGCCTAACGCCGGCTGGTGACCATGATCGCCCCACCGCCGTGACCGGTCCCGAATCGGGTCGTCGCGTCGCTGGCGCTCATGTACTCCATGGAGGCGATCTCGTCGGCGCGAATGAAGCGGAGCTCCTCGGCGCCGCCGCGTCGCGTGCCGTCCACGTAGAGCACGGGCTGCTCACCGGTGGCGCCACCCCGGCTGCGAAGCCACTGGCTGCGGAGTCGCTGGACCGCCTGGAGGGCGTCGAGCTGACCGAGGGGCTCGAGCTCGGCCTGGACGATCCTGTCGGCGCTCGCGCCCGGGGGCCGTGCGCTGCCGGTGCCCGTCGCGCAGCCAACCAGACCGAGCGCCAGGGCAAAGGCGATGAGGGTGGCGCTCTTCGACGAGTGTGCTCGCATGGCGGGCTCCTTCGCTGGTGCGGGTGGCTCGACCGGACAAGATGACTCCGTCCCCGGCGGCGCGCCACCGCGTCCCCCGGGCCAACTCCCGGACCCTTGTGGAAGGCGCCGGACGCCCCGAGCGTACCGAGGGGAGACGGGGCGAACGGAGAGCGATGCGACGATGACTCGAGAGACAGACGGGGGCGGAGGCCCCCCCACCCACACCCGACAGGCGACGATCAACGCGCTGTGCGAGCACTTCGCCAACGACGTGATGAGCATCGAGGAGTTCGAGCGGCGGGTCGAGACCGCGCAGAGCGCCTCCACGGCGGAGGAGCTGCAGGAGCTCCTGCGCGACCTGCCCGTGGGCAACGTCCCGGCGCCGCTGCAGGGCGAGGCTCCGGCCCCGACGCCGAGCTACGGCGCGGCGGCCGCGGCCGACGTGAAGGACAAGGAGTTCGTGGTGGCGGTGCTGGGAGGCAGCGGGAGAGCCGGACGCTGGCAGCCCGCGCGGAAGAACTACGCGGTGGCGGTGTGCGGGGGTGCGGAGCTCGACTTCCGCGACGCGATCATGCCGCCCGGGGTCACCGAGCTGCATGTCTTCACGATGTGCGGCGGCGTGGACATCATCGTGCCCCCCGGAATGAGCGTGGAGAGTCACGGGATCGCGCTCCTCGGCGGCTTCGAGCACGTCGCCGACCGCTACCGCGAGCCCGATCCGCGGGCGCCCAAGCTGGTGGTCAAGGGCGTCGCGCTGATGGCGGGCGTCGGGATCTCGGTCCGGCACCCGGGCGAGACCGCCCGCGACGCGCGTCGCCGCCGCAAGCTCGAGGGACGCGAGGAGCGCCGGCGGCTCAGGGGCGGCTAGTCGCGCAGCGTGCGATCCAGGTACGCCTTGAGGCGCTGCCACGCGTCGAGGCCGGGCTCCGCGCGCGCCTCCATGTCCTGGTCGACGCGAAGCCAGAAGCCGTGGTTGACGTCGTCGTAGATGTGCAGGTCGTTCTCTACGCCGGCCGCACGGAGCGCCCGCTCGAACGCCTCGACCTGCTCCGGCGACGGGCCCGAATCGAGCCGGGCGAAGGTCCCGTAGACCTCGTGATCCAGTCGCGCGAGCACCTGCGGGTCATCGACCAGGCGACCGTAGAAGATCGCCGTCGCCTCGTGGTTCTCTCCGTCCAGGCCGTACGAGAGCGCGATGCCGCCGCCGAAGCACCAGCCCATCGCGCCGATCCGTCCGGTGACGTCGGGTCGCGATCGCAGGTACGCCGCCGCGGCGTCCAGGTTGGAGACGACGGTCTCCATGTCGGCCATGGTCTCCTGGACGAGCGCCATGTTCTCCTCCGGGCTCGACCCGGTACGTCCCGAGAACAGGTCGGCGGCCAGGGTCACGTATCCCTCGGCCGCGAGGTCGTCGGCGAGCTGGCGGACGCGGTCCACGAGCCCGTTCCACTCGTGCACGATGACGAGCGCGGGAAAGGGGCCCGGGCCCTCCGGAACGGCCAGATAGCCGAGCGCCGACTCGTCGGCTTCGTAGTAGGCGAGATCCACGCCCTCGAGCTCGCCGCCTTCCCCGATGATCGAGGGGGGCATCGCGTCGGGCGCGGTCGGGGCGAGCGCGACCCGCGGCCCGGTGAGCTCGGCCTCGGCGGCTCGGGTGGCCTCCTGGTCCTCGGCAGGCGCTCCGCATGCGAGGAGTCCCAGGGTGACGACGGCAAGGAGCGTGGCGCGCGGCATCGGTCCTCCTGGAGCGCGGCGGATGGGCCGGTCATGCGGCCATCGTGGGCGCTCGAGCGTTTGATGAAGGTGCGGGAGTGCAACGTCCGTGATCGGCGTACGGCCAATACAGGACACGATCTCGCTCGCGCGCGCAACCGCTCGAGGAGGCAGATCGACCGCAGGGGGCGGGATCACGGGAGGGCGGCGGCACGGATCACGCCCTGCCGCCGCGATCTTGCCCTCGGGAGCGCGGCGGGCCATATGCACCTTCACGCCGCGCCCTGATCCGCAGCGATCGACAGCGCGCTGGCCCGACGCCGGAGCCCCGGGAGCGGGAACCGCTCCGACCCGTGGCCTGTACTAGCCAGACGCCGGTGACCGGATTCAACGTCTTCAACATGGCGGGCTGCACGCCGCCGGAGGGACATTCGCGACATGTTGCTACGCGCCGAGCTTGTCTCCGCCGTGGCTCTCACGGCCGGCCTCGGACTGGCCGTTCAGGGGAGCCCCGACGCGCCTGCCCAGGCAACCACGGAGCTGCGGGCCAGCCCCGCGGTCAGCTTCTCCGAGCAGATCATGCCGATCTTCGAGCAGTACTGCACCGAGTGCCACGGGGATCTGAACGCCGAGCTGGGTCTCAACCTCGCGACGTACGAGGGCGTGATGCAGGGATCCGACTACGGCACCGTGGTCGAGCCCGGCAATCCGGCGGGCAGCCTGCTCATCGACATGATCGAGTCCGGTGACATGCCCGAGGAGGGCGGCCCCGTTCCGCCCGCGGAGCTGGAGCTGATCAAGACCTGGATCTCCGAGGGCGCGGAGAACAACTGACGCCCGTGGGGCGGGGGGCGCGGCGCAACGGCCTACCCCCCGCCCTCCGCGCGCGGCTCGTACCAATCACCGCGCAGCCAGTCGACGATCAGCCCCATCTGCTCCGGCCGTAGCAGGCGTTCCGCTGCGAATGCCGGCATGCCGTCGTTGTCGTCGCCGTGGTGCGAGCGATGGGCGGGGTCGTCGAGGAGGCCGAGCATCCAGGCCCGTGAGCCCCAGCCGGTGAGCACGGGACCCACGTCGCCCTCGGCGTAGTCCCCCAAGGTGTGGCAGCGGGCGCAGCTCAGGGCCCTGCGTGAGCGCGTCGCTGCGCGGGAGCGCCAGCGCGCCCTCACGGGATCCCGCTCGGAGACGCCGCAAGCTCCAGGGGTCGGCGCCACACTCCAGGAGATCCTCGTCGGCGGCCCGGCCGTCACGTACTTGACGTGGTACGCGCCTTCGCCGGCGCCCTGCGCGTTCGCGCTGGGCCTCCGCGGTCGTTCCCTGTTCGGGTGGAGAGCTCAAAGATCGACCTTCATACGTGCGTGGCCCTCCACGATGTTACCGCGGCCGAGCGGCCGGGGGTGGCGAGCCTCCAGGGGCCTCGGCATGTTGCCCCGGTCGTCGAGCCCTCTCGGAGCACCGCATGCGCGCATCCTTGCTCCTCGCCGCCCTCCTCGTGCCTCCCCACACCGCGGAGGTCGCGGATCGCTACCCGCGCCGCATCGGCATCGACATCGAGAGCTACCGGTTCGAGCTGACGCTGAGCGACGCGAGCGACGCGCTCGCCGGTCGGGCCACCGTCTCGGTGCGCTTCACCGGCAACGGCGTCACCCACCTGCCCCTGGACCTGACCGGCCGGGGCGACGGCGGTCGGGGCATGACGGTGACCGCGGTGTCCACCGGCGCGGGCGCGGGGCTCTCCTTCGAGCACGTCGAGGATCTGCTGACGATCGAGCTCGCCGAGCCCGGGCGCGCAGGCGCACGCACCGAGGTGGTCGTCGAGTACGAGGGCGTACCGGCGGGGGGCCTCCGCATCGGGCCGAACAAGCACGGTGAGCGGACCTTCTTCAGCGACAACTGGCCGAACCGCGCGCGCGACTGGCTCCCGACGATCGACCATCCGTACGACAAGGCCACGTGCGAGTTCGTGGTTACGGCGCCGGCGCGCTATCAGGTCGTCTCCAACGGGCTTCTGGTCGAGGAAACCGACGTGGAGGGGGGCATGCGCCGCAGCCATTGGCGGCAGTCCGTCCCCATCGCGCCGTGGCTCTACGTGCTCGGCGTCGCGCGCTTCGCCGTGCAGCACCTCGGCGAGGTGGATGGCAAGCCGCTCCAGACCTGGGTGTACCCGCAGGACCGGGACGCCGGCTTCTACGACTTCGCGGTTCCGACCCGCCGGGCCATGGAGTTCTACTCCGAGCGCGTCGGCCCGTACGCCTACGAAAAGCTGGCCAACGTGACGTCGCCGGCCACCGGGGGCGGGATGGAGGCGGCGACGGCGATCATGTACCACGAGAGCTCGGTGACCGGGGAGCGGAGCGTGCGGTGGCGCAACGTCATCATTCACGAGGTCGCGCATCAGTGGTTCGGGAACGCGGTGACGGAGTCGGACTGGGACGACGTCTGGCTGAGCGAGGGCTTCGCGACGTACTTCACGCTGCTCTTCATCGAGCATGCGTATGGCAGGGACGAGTTCGTGGCCGGGCTGAAGAGCTCCGCCGAGCGCGTCTTCGCGCAGTACGCGGACGATCCCGGCTATCGCATCGTGCACGACGACCTCGACGACATGGGGCGCGTGACCAGCGGCGCGACGTACCAGAAGGGGTCCTGGGTGCTGCACATGCTGCGCAGCCGTCTCGGCGACGAGGACTTCTGGGCGGGGATCCGCACCTTCTACCGGCGGCACATGAACGGCAACGCGACCACGACGGACTTCCGGCGCGCCATGGAGGAGGCGTCCGGACAGAGCCTGGAGAGCTTCTTCGGCCAATGGCTCTACCAGGGAGGAAACCCGCGACTGGAGGGCTGGTGGGACTACGATCCGAGCGCCCGCGCGGTGCGCATCGAGCTGAGCCAGATCCAGACGGCCGGGCCCACGTACGAGCTCTCCCTGGAGGTGGGCGTCCACCTCGAGGGGAGCGACGGCCCGGCCGTGGTCCACGAGCTCGACGTGAGCCAGCGCTTCCACCGCTTCGTGGTGCCGGTCGAGCGGGAGCCGTCGGAGGTCCGTCTGGATCCTCGCACGAGGCTGCTCTTCGAGGCGGACTTCGGGCCGAGGGGGTCGAGGTGAGCCCGGCCGCGAGGCGGTGGAGCCGGCGGACTCGAGCGGCGGCGCGGCGGCGGGCGGGGCGGGCCCTTCCCGCCCGGGCCGGCCGCGCGCTCGGCCTCCTGGCCCCGCTCCTCCTGCTCGGGGCCTGCGCCGACGCCGGACGGCACGACGTCGCGATCGTCGACGGGCTCGTGATCGACCCCGAGACCGGGCTCTTCGACCGCATGAGCGTGGGCATCCGCGGCGGAACGATCGTCACCGTGGCTCCCGGGCCGCTCGAGGCCGATCGGGTGGTGGATGCGACCGGCCTGGTCGTGTCGCCGGGCTTCGTCGACCTCCACGAGCACGGCGACGACGAACTCGCGTACGGCCTCATGGCCCGGGACGGGGTCACGTCCGCCTTCGAGCTGGAGATCGGGACGGGCGACGTCGCGGCCTGGTACGCGGAGCGCGAGGGCGGGCAGCGGGTGAACTTCGGGGTCAGCATCGGACACGTGAAGGCGCGCATGGAGGTGCTCGGCGATCCCGGGACCGGGCTCGTGCCGGCGGGCGTCGGAGGCTTCGGGTCGGCGACCGGGGACCAGATCTCCGAGATGGAGGCGATCGTCCGCCGGGGCCTCGACGAGGGCGCTGTCGCCGTGGGGTTCGGGAGCGCCTACACCCCGGGCGCGGAGATGGCCGAGATCGAGCGCATGTTCGGGGTGGCCGCCGAGTACGGCGCTCCGGCGCACATCCACATGCGCGGCGGGATGCCGGGGCTGGACTCCACGATCGCCGCGGCCCGCAGCGCCGGCGCGGCGCTGCACGTCGTGCACGTGAACTCGAGCGCGGGGGGAGCGATCGGGGAGTTCCTCGCGGCCATTCGGGCCGCGCGCGACGCCGGGCAGGACGTGACGACGGAGATGTATCCGTACGGCGCCGGGATGACCGAGATCCAGTCGGCGCTCTACGACGACTGGGAGCGCTGGCCCGACGACCGCTTCGAGCGCTTTCAGCTCGTCTCGACGGGGGAGCGCCTGACCCGAGAGAGCTTCGGGCGAGCCCGGCGCGAGGGCGGGCACGTGATCTCGCACGGGCGCACCGAGGAGATGACCCGCGCCGCGGTCGCGAGCCCGCTCACGATGGTGGCGAGCGACGGCTTCCTCGAGAACGGGCGCGGTCATCCGCGCACGTCCGGAACCTTCTCGAAGGTGCTCGGCCGGTACGTGCGCGACGAGGGGGTGCTCACCCTGCAGGATGCGATCGCCAAGATGACGCTGATGCCGGCCCGCAGGCTCGAGGCGCGCGTTCCGGCGATGGCGCGCAAAGGCCGCATCCAGGTCGGCGCCGACGCCGACGTCACCGTCTTCGACCCGATCCTCGTGATGGACCGCGCCACGTACGAGGACGCCACGATACCGTCCGACGGGATCCGGTACGTCCTGGTGGGGGGGAGCTTCGTCGTGGACGAGGGCGACCTCACCGAAGCTCGCCCGGGCCGGGCGGTGCGGGCCCGGTGACCGCGCCGGCGACATCGACCCCGACGGGAAACGGTTCATCGAGT
>JBFFWJ010000035.1:0-13101 GCA_041570315.1 Longimicrobiales bacterium
CTCCCCCGCGTCCTTCACGCTTAGGTATTCCCCGTCGGGGTTCAGCCCCGCCTTGTGGACGCGGATGGTATAGCCCGCGTGTTCATAGCCGTAGCGCCCGTACCCCGGATGAAAGCCGCCCACCTTCTCCACCACCTCCACGGTGGCGGTGCGGCGCAGGAACGGATCCTCGGCGCGGGACACCTGCGCGCGCTCGGGTTCGACGAGGTGACCGAGGGCGTCGCCCACACGGGCGTGGTCGGGATCCTGGTCGGCGGGCTCCCCGGTGACACGGTCGCGGTGCGAGCGGACATGGACGCGCTCCCGGTGACCGAGGACACGGGCTATGCCTTCGCGTCGACCACCCGCACCGAGTATCTCGGCCAGGACGTCGGTGTCATGCACGCCTGCGGCCACGACGTCCACACCGCCGTCCAGCTCGGCGTGGCCTCGGTGCTCGCGTCGATGCGCGAGGAGATCCCCGGAGTGGTGAAGTTCATCTTCCAGCCCGCCGAGGAGGGCCCCCCGCCCGGCGAAGAGGGAGGCGCCGACCTGATGGTGCGCGAGGGAGCTCTGGAGAGCCCCCGCCCGTCCGCGATCTTCGGGCTTCACACGCTGGCCTCGATGGAGGTCGGCACGCTCGGCTACTCCCCCGGTCCGGCCCTCGCCGCGGTCGACCACTTCAGGGTCCGCATCATCGGGCAGCAGGCGCACGGCGCCTATCCCGAGCTGGGAATCGATCCGGTGGTCATGGCGTCGCAGGCCGTGATGGCCCTGCAGACCATTCGCTCCCGGAACCTTCCCTCCCTCGAGCCGAGCGTGGTCACGGTGGGCATCATCCGCGGCGGCACCCGCTTCAACATCATCCCCGACGAGGTGCAGCTCGAGGGCACGGTGCGCACGTACGCGCCCGAGGTCCGGGACGCGGTCGAGCGGCGCATGGACGAGATTCTCGACGGGATCACCGCCGCGGGCGGGGGCAGCTACGTCCTCGAATACGACAGGGGCACGCCCGCCACCATCAACGACGAGGCCTTGTCCGCGCGCATGGCACCGACGCTCGAGCGGGTCGTCGGCGCCGACCGCGTGGAAGTGCTCGCCCCCGTGATGGGCGGCGAGGACTTCGCGTACTTCGCCAACGAGGTGCCCGGCTTCTTCTTCCGCCTCGGGATGGTGGCGCCCGGCGAGGAGTCGGGTGGCCATCACACCCCGACCTTCCGGGCCGACGATGCGTCGGTGCCGATCGGAATGCGGGCGATGTCCAACCTGCTGCTCGACTATCTGCGCGGCCGGCCGACCACCGAGTAGGACGGGGGCCACGAGGGTGGACTCCCGCAGCGAACGGAGAATCGCATGATCGACACCCTGATCATCGTGCTGTACCTGCTCGGGATGATGGCCGTCGGCTTCTGGGGATACCGCAAAGCCGAGACGCTGGACGACTATCTGGTCGCCGGCCGCGCCATCCCGCTCTGGATGTACATCCCGGTCATGTCCACCGTCATCCTGGGCGGGGCATCGACGCTGGCGGGCGGAGGCCTCGGCTATCAGAACGGGATCTCGGGGGCCTGGCTCGTCATCATCCTGGGCCTCGGCATCGCGGCCGTCGGCCTGCTCATCTCGACCGATCTGGCGTCGCTCAGGGCCTACACCCTCGGCGAGGTGCTGACGCGACGCTACGACCAGTACTCGGGCACCGTCGGAGCCGTGGTCGCGACGGTCTACGCGCTCGCGATCGCCGTCACCCAGACGATCTCGATCGGAGTCGTGGTGAGCGCGCTTTTCGGCATGGATCAGGGGCTGGCGATCGTGCTCGGCGGCGTCATCGTCATCGCGTACACGACGCTCGGAGGCATGTGGTCGGTCACGATCACGGACCTGGTGCAGTGGGTGATCATGACGCTCGGCATGCTGATCGCGATCCCGATCGCGCTCGGCCAGGCCGGCGGCCTGAGCGGCCTGAGGGCGAATCTGGATCCGTCCTTCTTCGATCCCACCGCGATCGGCGGCGACCGGATCTTCACCTGGTTCCTCCTCTACTTCCTGGGCCTGATGATCGGCCAGGACATCTGGCAGAGGGTCTTCACCGCCGACTCGCCTCGGACCGCCAAGATCGGCAACCTCGGGGCGGGCGCGTACTCGATCGCCTACGGGCTGGCGACGGCGTTCCTCGGCATGATCGCGCTGGTGCTCGTGCCGGGCGTCGACAATCCGGACTTCGCCCTGCCCACGCTCATCCTGGAGCGGATCCCCACCGGGCTGTCCGGTCTCATCCTCGCGGGGTTCATCTCGGCCATGATGTCCACGGCGGACGCCGCGCTCCTGGCGTCGAGCACCCTCTTCACGAACGACGTCTACCGCCGCTTCATCCGCCCCGACGCCCCCGAGGAGCGCTACAAGCTCGTTTCGCGCGTGGGCATCGTCGTCCTGGGAGCCGTCATGATCGTCGCGGCGGTCTGGATCGGCGACGTGCTCAACGCGCTCACGCTCGCGTACAACATCCTCACCGGCGCGATCTTCGTGCCCATCCTGGGCGCCTTCTTCTGGAAGGGGGGGACCTGGCAGGGCGCGCTGGTCTCGATCGTCGTGTCCAGCGTCGCGGTCGTCGTGGCGATGATCGTGCACGGCTTCGCGGCGAACTCACCGATCGTCATCGGGCTCGTCACGAGCGCGGTGCTCTACGTTGGCGTGAGCCTGATCACCGGCCCGCCGCCGCCCGAGCAGCTCGAAGGGTGGCGCGGCGAGAGCACGGCCGGGTAGGGCGGGCGGACGGGGCGGGGAGGCCACCTCCGCGACCGGGGACCGGCTCCCGCGGACGAGTGGCCCCCCGTCGCCGATGCCCACGCTGCTCAGCGCCGGGGCGCGTCCCTCTCTCGCAGCGCCAGGAGGGACAGCAGCTCGAACAGCACGTTGGCCGCCGCCATCGCGGTGATCTCGGCATGATCATGGGCCGGCAGGACCTCGACCAGGTCCCCGCCGACGAAGTCGATCCCCGTCATCCCGCGCACGAGCGAGAGCGCCTCGTGCGTGGTGAAGCCTCCCACCTCCGGCGTGCCGGTGCCCGGGGCGTACGCCGGGTCGAGGCTGTCGATGTCGAAGGACAGGAAGACGGGACCGTCCCCGGTGCGGGCCCGGATCCGCTCGAGGACCGTCTCGATCCCCGCGTCGCGGACCTCCTGCATCGTCACCAGCTCCATCCCGAGCTCGCGTGACTGGTCGTAGTCCTCGTAGGTGTAGATGGACCCCCGCATCCCCACCTGGATGACGCGCGCCGGATCGAGCAGGCCCTCCTCGACCGCCCGGCGGAAGACCGTCCCGTGCGTGTACCGCTCGCCCCAGTACTCGTCCCAGGTGTCGGGATGGGCATCGACCTGCACCATGCCCAGGGGGCCGTGGGCGCGGCTGAGCGCCCGCAGCTCGGCCAGCGTGACCGAGTGGTCACCACCGAGGCCGATCGGAATCACCCCCGAGTCCACCAGCGGCCGGAGTCCTTCGACGATCCTCGCGTAGGAGGGCTCGATCGCTCCCGGCACGACCGGCACGTCCCCGTAGTCGACGCACGAGAGGTGCTCGAAGACGTCGATGCCGTGGAACGGGTTGAAGGGTCGGAGCAGCGTCGAGCCCGCACGGATCGCCTGGGGCCCGAAGCGGGCTCCGACGCGATACGAGGCGCCCGTGTCGAAGGGGATGCCCACGATCGCGACGTCCACCTCGTCGGTCGTCACGACGTGCGGAAGGCGCATGAAGGTGCGGACGCCGCCGATCCGCGGGCTCTCCATCGCGTCGGGTGGGTGGTAACGGGGCATGGGTCGGCGTCGCGTGGCGTCCTGTCTGCGTCCCGCGGATTACGCTGCGCGGGGCTCGGTCACAGCTTCATCCGCTTGAAGATCGGCTCCGGGATCGAGCGAACGACGAGCATCACGTACCTCCAGAACCAAGGCGTGTAGATGCTGTTCGCTCTCCTGCGCAGGGCTCGCACCACCGCCTTCGCAACACGCTCGGGCGTCGCGATCAAGGACGACCCACCCTCCATCCGGCCGCGCAGCATCGGCGTGTCCACGAAGCCGGGCTTGACCGTGAGAACGTGCACCCCGCGGGGGGCGAGCCGGTTGCGGAGGCCTTGAAGGTAGACGTTCAGCCCGCTCTTCGCCGCACCGTACACGTAGTTGCTCTGCCGCCCCCGGTCCCCGGCGACCGATGAGATCCCAACGATCCAGCTTCCGCTCTCCATGCGCTCGGCGAGCAGTGTGAGCAGTGAAACCACCGACGTGAAGTTCACGTCGACGGCGAGACGGGCGGCGGCCGCATCGGTCGCCGCGAGCTCCCCCGGGGGCAGGTGGCCGTAGCAGACGAGGACGCCGCCCGGCGCACCTCCCGAGCGGGCGCACCAGTCCTCGACGTGGTCGGGGTGGGCCCCGAAGTCCTGCGCGTCGAACGTCATCGCAACGGTCTCGCAGCCGTGGCGAATGGCGAGATCGGCAGCGGTGCGCTGCAGCTCGTCCTCGTTCCGGGCGACGAGAATGAACCGGGTCGACGGGTCCGCGAGCTCGTGACATATGGCGCGCGCGATATGCGAGTTGGCGCCGAGGACGAGCACGGTCTCCATGCCGTGGGATGCCGACGGAGCAGCCTGGGAGGTGGAGTCGGGCATCAGGCGCCATCCATGATCCGCAAGCGGCGCGCCTGCGCCGACGAGAACCTGGTCTCCGGATCGATCCGCGCCTTGACGGATCGGAAGCGAGCGAGCGACGGATACATCTCCATGAAGGCCTCAGCGGACGTGGTCGAATCCTTCGCCAGATACACGCGGCCGCCGTGTCGCAGCACGACCCGATCGAGCGCCGCGGCGAGCTCGCGGAGGCGCGATCCCGGATGGGGCACATCGACGGCCAGGGTGTATCCGCGATCGAGGAAGGACAGGATGCCGGGGCTCGCGGGGCCGCTGCGCTTGAGCACGGCCAGGAACGAGGCGTTCCCGCCGCTCGAGACGAGATCGAGCAGCTCGCGGAGTCCGTCAGATGCGGTGTCGAGGGGGAAGAGCGCCTGGTACTGGATGAAGCCCCTCGGTCCGTAGAGCCTGTTCCAGTGTGCGATCCCGTCCAGGGGGTAGAAGAAGCTCTCGTAGTCCACGAGCGCGCTTCCTTGCCTGTGCATCCGATAGTAGATCGCGTTGAAGCCGAGTACCGACGAGCGCCGCACGACGCTGACGGGTGGAGTGACGGGGACACCGAGAGAGAATCGCGAGACGCGACCCAGAGGCTCGGCCGCGAGGTGAGGCGGAAGGCTCTCGGGCTCTGCGTCGTTGGCGAGCATCACGATCGAGCGGCCGAGGCTCCTGCCCCTCGCCAGACAGTCGACCCAGGCGACGCTGTAGCGGTACCCGCAGTCCTCGGCGCTCATGAGGCTCAGCGTCTCCTCGAGCGTCCGGGTACGCAGCAGCGTCTGCTCACAGAAGGCCGAGCGCTTCCGATGGAGTCGTACTCGCGCGCTGAGGATGATGCCCGTGAGCCCCATCCCGCCCACGGTCGCCCAAAAGAGCTCCGCGTCCCGGTCGGGGCCGCAGACCACGACGTCCCCGCAGGGCAGGAGCATGGTCAGCTCGCTGACCCACTGCCCGAACGAGCCATCGACGTGATGATTCTTCCCGTGCACGTCCGCCGCGATCGCTCCACCCAGCGTCACGAACTTCGTGCCGGGAGTCGTGGGGAGGAACCAGCCGCACGGCAAGCAGACGTCGATCATGTCGGCAAGGGACACGCCGGCCTCGCAATGCACCATCCCCTCCTCCCGGTCGAACTCGAGAAACCGCCGGCGGACCGACTGGTCCAGCACGACTCCGTCCGACAGCAGGGAAGAGTCGCCGTACGAGCGACCCAGCCCCCGGGCGATCAGGGCGTGGGACGCGGGCGAGGCCACCTCCCGCTGGAGCGCCGCCACCGTGTCCGGGCGCCGCACGGTGCAAGCCATCCGCGGAAAGTTGCCCCATCCGCCCAAGGACTGCCGGGCGCCGGTCACCGAGGTGTCCGAAGCCCGGTGACCTCGCGGTCGCGATCGGGGGTCACGGCAGGGAGGGCCCCCAGCCCTTCATCGCCACGATCACGAAGAGCGCCGAGATCGCGCCCGTGAGCAGGCTGATCCGATCCGTGAGCGCGAAGACCAGTGGATCGTGATGGAGCTGGCGACGCCGGGCCAGGAACCAGAGGCGGGTGAGCCAATACAGCAGCAGGGGACAGATCAGCCACAACGCCACCGGATTCACGTACAGCGCAGCGACCCGATCGGAGTTGATGTACAGGGCGAGAACCAGCACCGCGAGGTACCCGCTGGCCGGGCCGACCGACTCCATCACGGACAGGTCGCTCACGTGGTACGCGCGACCGCTGACGTCCTCGCGACCCAGGTCGGCCTGCGCCGCCACCTCGGTGTACCTCTTGGCAAAGGCGAGCGAGGTGAACAGGAAGCCGGCGAAGGCGACGAGCCATTCGGTCACTTCCGTCCCGGTCGCGTACCCTCCGCCGATGAGACGGAGCCCGTACAGGGAGGCCAACGCGAAGACATCGACGAGCAGGCGCTTCTTCAGCCAGAACGAGTACGCGAGCGTCAGCGCGAGATAGCAGAGCAGCAGCGCCGAGAACGACGGCGGCAACATGGTCAGGGAGATGGCGGCTGCCGCGGCCAGCAGCGCCAGGGCGATGGCCGGGCTCGCCGCGAGCGGCACCGTGCCGGCGGCGAACGGCCTCTCCCGCTTCCGGGCGTGCTGCCGGTCCGACTCGATGTCGAGAGCATCGTTCGTCACGTACATGGCCGAAGCCGCCAAGCAGAAGGCCACGAAGCCCGCGAGCGCGGCCCCGAGGCGCTCCACGTCGTTCCACTCGTGGGCCAGGATCAGGGGCACGAAGAGCAGGACGTTCTTCGACCATTGGTGGGGACGCAGAAGGCGCAGCAGCGCGAGACCCGGCCGCATAGGGGGTTCGATCACGGCCTCCGGCTCCTTGACGGCCGAGAGGCGCCGCATCGTGCGCGGGCTCGCTCCGACGACGTAGGCCTCGGAGCTGGCCCTCCAGATCGGCATGTCGGCCACCGAATCTCCGATGTATCCGAACCGGTGCCAGCCCCGCTCCTCGCAGATCGTGCGGATCGCGTCCAGCTTGATGCCGCCCTTGAGGTTCCTGTGTCCGTCCGAGCCGAGGACCATGTCGAAGACGCCCACGTGCTCCGCGACCCGCTCGGCCATGAGGCCGTCCGCCGCGGTGACGAGGATGACCGGGCGTCCTTCGCTCTTCGACTCCCGCAGAAACTCGAGCACCGATTCACGATAGGGGAGCAGATCGACTCGCGGCGTGGACCCGACCTCGAAGAGCCGCCGCTTCAGAGCGGCCCGACCGCGAGCGAGCCAGGTCGCCAGGTCGACGAGGCCGCGCAGGTTCTCGCGCACGTGGAGCAGGGCGGACTCGTGCAGGGTATCCGTACGCACGAGCGTGCCGTCGAGGTCCACGAACAGCGGAGTGACCGTCTCGCGGGAGCGAGCCATAGCATCCTCGATGAGCCCACGGGCCGCCGTGGCCGAGGGAGATCACGTTGATTAGGCAAGGTTTTGCGCGCCGCGACTCGGAGTCAACGGTGTGACGCGCGGGCCCTGCGCCCCCGCGCGATCGCGGGTCGTGGCCCTCCCTCATCGCACGGGTCACGGGCCCCGCTCGACCTGCGGGCGTCGACTTCGCATTCTTGTGCATGCTCGAATCGCCTTTCCCCACACCGAAGGGAGTCAGCAGTGGACGACGCCGTTCGCAAGGCCCTCAACGGGCACATCGGCAAGGAGCTCTACGCCGCCTACCTCTATCTCGCGATGTCCGCCCACTTCGAGGTGAAGAGCCTCCTGGGGTTCGCCAAGTGGATGCGCGCACAGGCCCGAGAGGAGTTGGAGCACGCGATGCGGCTCTTCGACTACATGAACCGGCGCGGAGCGGCGGTCGGGCTCGGAGCGATCGACGCCCCGCCCGCGGAGTTCGGCGCGCCGCTCAGGAGCTTCGAGAGCGCGCTCGAGCACGAGAAGGTCGTGTCGGGGCTCATCCACGAGCTCTACGATCTCGCGGTCGAAAAGCACGACCACGCGACCCAGCTCGAGATCCAGTGGTTCATCAACGAGCAGGTGGAGGAGGAGGACTCGATCGGGACGATCGTGGATCAGCTGCGGATGGCCGGCGACAACGAGGCCGCGATCCTGATGCTCGACCGGGAGCTCGCCGCGAGAACGACCGCGGGGTAGGCCCCCACGTAGCCGAAGACGGCCCCTCGGAGCAACCGCCGAGGCCGAGACCCCGCATGTCCAAGTGCTCGAGCGGGCCCTAGATTCGGCGCGCATGAAGAGCTTCCAGTTCTCCGAGTACGGACAGCCCCTCCGGCCCTTCGAGCGGCCCGACCCCGAGCCGACCGGAACCGAGATCCTCCTTCGGATCGGCGCGTGCGGCGCGTGCCACAGCGACGTCCACATGTGGCAGGGGTACTTCGACCTGGGCGGCGAGCGCACGCTCGACGTCCGGGGAGGCCGGGACCTGCCCTTCACGCTCGGCCACGAGATCGCGGGGACGGTCGTCGCCGTCGGTCCGGGCGCGGAGGGGGTCGAGGAGGGCGATCGCGGGGTCGTCTACCCGTGGATCGGCTGTCGTGACTGCGAGATCTGCGCACGGGACGAGGAGCACCTGTGCCTCCGGCCGCGCGCGCTCGGAACGTTCGTGGACGGCGGCTTCGCCGACCACGTGCTCGTGCCGCACCCTCGGTATCTGCACGGCCACGGGAACGTGGACCCGCGCGTCGCGTGCACGTACGCCTGCTCGGGGGTGACCGCGTACGGCGCGCTGAAGAAGGTCGAGGACCGCCCGGGTCAGCACCTCGTCGTCCTCGGCGCGGGAGGCGTGGGGCTGTCCGCCGTCGCGATCGCGCCCGCCGTGACCGACCGCGAGCTGATCGTCGTCGACGTTCGCGAGGACAAGCTGGAGAAGGCGAGAGGGCTCGGAGCCCATCATACCGTCGACGCCAAGGACCCCGGGGCGCACAAGGCGATCAAGCAGCTGACGGGAGGCGGCTCGTACGCGATCCTCGACTGCGTCGGGTCGGAGGCGACCGCGGGCCTCGCGATGCGGTCGCTCGCCAAGAGCGGGATCCTGGTGATGGTCGGGCTGTTCGGCGGGTCCCTCCCGGTTCCGCTGCCCTTCCTGCCCCTGAAGAACCTGACGATCCAGGGCTCGGACCTGGGAAGCCCGACGGAGATGCGGGAGCTCATGGAGCTCGTGCGCGGCGGCGCCGTGCCTCCGATCCCGATCGACGCGCGGCCGCTCGAGCAGGCCCAGTCGGCGCTCGACGACCTCGTGAGCGGGGACGCCGTCGGCCGAGTGGTGCTGACGCCGTAGCGGCACCCCGCGCGCCGCCCCCGCCGTGACGCCCTCCGATCCCCGTCCCCTCCGCCGCCTGCTGGGCTACGCCGCCCGGCACCGGGGCCGGATGTGGCTGGCCTCGGTGAGCTCCGTCCTCAACAAGATCTTCGACCTGGGGCCGCCGGTGCTGATCGGCGCCGCCGTGGACGTCATCGTCGAGCGGGAAGCCTCCTTCCTCGCCCGGTTCGGGGTCGTGGAGGTCTGGGACCAGCTCCTGCTCCTCTCGGCGGCCACGCTGGCCGTGTGGCTCCTCGAGTCGGCGTTTCAATACGCGTACGCGATCCTCTGGAGGAACCTCGCGCAGACGGTCGAGCACGAGCTGCGCATCGACGCCTACCGCCATCTCCAGGGCCTGGAGCTGGCCTACTACGAGGACCGGAGCTCGGGCCGCCTCATGTCGATCCTGAGCGACGACATCAACCAGCTCGAGCGCTTCCTCGACGTCGGCGCCAACCAGCTCCTCCAGCTGGCGACGACGATCCTGGTCATCGGCGGCGCCTTCGTCGTGCTGGCGCCCTCCGTCGCGTGGATGGCCCTCCTGCCCATGCCGATCATCGTGTGGGGCTCGATTCGCTTTCAGCGGCTGCTCGCGCCCTACTACGCGGACGTGCGCGAGCGCGTGGCCGTCCTGAACGCGAGGCTGGTCAACAACCTCGGCGGCATCACGACGATCAAGTCCTACACCGCCGAGCCCTTCGAGGTGGGACAGGTGGAGCGCGAGAGCGACGCGTACCGCGAGGCGAACCGGCGGGCCATCCGGATCAGCGCGGCGTTCGTCCCCCTGATCCGCGTGGTCATCCTCTTCGGCTTCACCGCGACGCTCCTGTACGGCGGCATGGAGACCGTCGAGGGAGACCTGTCGGTCGGGACCTACAGCGTGCTGGTCTTCATGACCCAGAGGCTGCTCTGGCCGCTGACCCGTCTGGGCGAGACGCTCGATCAGTACCAGCGGGCGATGGCCTCCACGACCCGGGTCATGACGCTCTTGGACACGCCCTTCCGGATTCGCTCCGGCGGACGCCCCCTCGCGGTCACGCAGGTGCGCGGCGACCTCGAGATCGAAGGCTTGAGCTTCGCGTACGGCGCTACGGCGGAAGCTGGCGACGAGGGGCGCCCGCTCGTCCTCCAGGACGTCTCCCTCTCCGTTCCCGCGGGCCAGACCCTGGGGGTCGTGGGGTCGACGGGATCGGGGAAGAGCACGCTGGTCAAGCTCCTGCTCCGGCTCTACCACGTGAGCCGGGGCCGGATCACCCTGGACGGGATCCCCATCGAGGAGATCCGCCTCGAGGACCTGCGCGCGTCGATGGGCCTCGTCAGCCAGGACGTGTTTCTGTTCCACGGCACGGTCCGGGAGAACATCGTCTACGGGAGCTGGGGCGCCACCGAGGCCCAGGTCGAAGAGGCCGCCCGGCTCGCCGAGGCGCACGACTTCATCCTGGAGCTGCCCCGGGGCTACGAGACGGTGGTCGGGGAGCGGGGGCAGAAGCTGTCCGGGGGTCAGCGGCAGCGCATCGCGATCGCGCGGGCCATCCTCAAGGACCCCCCGGTCCTGATCCTCGACGAGGCGACCAGCGCCGTCGACAACGAGACCGAGGCGGCCATCCAGCGCTCGCTCGAGCGCATCTCGCGCGACCGGACGACGATCGCCATCGCGCACCGGCTGTCCACCGTCCGGAACGCGGACCGGATCTGCGTGCTGGAGCGGGGACGGGTGGTGGAGCTGGGAACGCACGACGCGCTGCTCGCGGCGGACGGGCTCTACGCGGCCTTGTGGAGGGTCCAGACCGGAGCGGCCGTCGCGGCGAGGGCCTGACGCCCGCCACCGCCCCCCCGCGCATGCGCCGGGGGCACCAGCGCCGCGGCGTCCCGCCGGAAGTCGGGGGCGGGCCCCGTCAGGCGTAGTCCTCCAGGATCAGCCTCGCGCGCTCGTCCTCGGAAACGGCCTCGCGGTAGCGGCGGGCCGCGAGCCAGAACCCGAGCCCCGCGACGCTCAGAGCGCCCAGGATGTACCACTCCAGCGGCCACGTCAGGGCGCCGGGGCTCGTGGGGACGAGCATCACGCCCAGGATGAAGAGCGAGCCGGCTGCCGCGACGTAGGCGAGGGCGTTGCCGCCCGGGGCCCGGTACGGCCGCTCCATCTCCGGGAAGCGCTCACGCAGCCGGACGAGCGAGAGCGAGACGCCGAGGAAGGCGAGCGCGATGCAGAAGGACCCCACGTCCACGAAGGCGAGGATGGCGCCGCGGCCCAGGCACGCGCACGCGAAGGTCACCGCGCCGCTGAACAGGACCGCCCGGCCCGGCGTGCCGAAGCGCGGGTGCGTCCGGCCGAACGACTCGTGGATGATGCGGCCGCGACCCAGCGAGAAGAGCACGCGCGAGCCCGCCAGGAAGAACCCGTTCCAGCTCGTCATGAGCCCGATGAGGCCGGCGACGAGGACCAGGTTGACGAGGAGCCGCGACTCGAACGCCGCGGCGAAGGCGGCGGCAGTGGGCAGGTCTTCGCCCACGATGCCCCTCCACGGCCCCGTCATGCCGGCACCCAGGATGATCAGGATGTAGAAGGCCGTCGAGCCGATGATCGCCAGCACGACGTACAGGCCGAGCCGGCGGAGCGGTGAGCCCTCACGACGCTCCTCGGCGGCCTGCGGGATCGTGTCGAAGCCGACGTACCAGAAGGGCACGGTCACGAACACGCCGAGCATGCCCGCCCACCCGGCGCTGCCGAGCGCGCCGTCCCCGAAGTACGGCGCCAGGTTGGCCACGTCGCCCGTGGCGATCCCCGAGGCGACGAAGAGCCCGACGCACAGGAGGAGGAGGAGGGTCAGCACGATCTGGACCCGGGCGGCGACCGCGACACCGACGTAGTTGATGACCGTGATGAAGCCGGTCAGCACGAGCGCGAGCAGCAGATGCGAGCCGTACACCGTGGCGCCCGCGATCTCGTAGAGGGGAAGCGCGTCGATCCCCGGGAAGAGGAAGGAGACGACCAGGCCCACCGAGATCGCCTCGAACGCCGACACCGACAGGTAGCCGAAGGCGAGGAACCACCCGATGACGAAGGCCTTCGACGTTCCGTACGCCTTGAACGCGTAAGCGACCTCGCCGCCGGTGACGGGCATCATCGGCGTGACCTCGGCGTAGCACAGGCCGATGATCAGCATGAGCGTGCCCCCCGCCGCGAAGGCCACGATCGCGCCCACGGGCCCCGCCTGCTCGAACCAGCCCCCCAGGGCGGTGATCCAGCCCACGCCGATCATCGAGCCGAAGGCGAGGGAGAAGAAGCCGAGGCCTCCGATGGCCCGCTTCAGCTCCGGGCGTGCGTCGGCCGGCTGGTCTCGAGTGCGCAAGAGAGGTCCCGTGAAAGAGCGGCCGCCCAGGGCATCACCGGCACCCCGGGCTCATCCCGACGCGCGGGGCGACCCCCGGCCGGGTGCCGGGTTGCCCAGCCCTCCGACCTCAACCCCCTCCGCCCCCGGCATCGAGCGCAAGCTCCGCCCGGTCACGGATGTAGTGCTGGAGCGAGACCAGCTCGTCGTAGGTGATGTCCTGGTACATGGGCATCCCGTTGACGGCGCGCGCTCCGTCCCTCACGACGCTCGCGAACTCCTCGAGCTGCGTGACCACGAGGGACGCGCGCAGGTCGGGCGCCTGTCCACCGGCGATCCCCTCGGGCCCGTGGCAGAGGAAGCAC